>CAYFVS010000353.1:0-20738 GCA_964346565.1 uncultured candidatus Brocadiaceae bacterium
CGGGACGTGGCGTCCTCTGAGCGCCTCCACTGTCAGCAGCGTGTGGTTTATGCAACCGAGCCTGTTCGCCACCACCACAAGGGCGGGCAGCTGGAGCGCAGCGGCCACGTCGGCCAGAATCAGCTCCTCCGTCAGCGGCACCAGGGCGCCGCCGACACCTTCGACCAGCACGAGATCGTAACTCTCGCACAGCCGGCGGAAGGCACGCTGAATGACCTCGCCGGAGACGGCGCGCCCCGCCAGCCGGGCCGAAAGGTGCGGCGAGGCGGGAACCGGGAACGCGTAGGGCCGCATCAGATCGAGCGAATCCCCCACCTCATCGGGAGTCAGCCCCGCGATCTTCAGATGCGTCCGAAGATCGTCATCGTCTCTTGTCGCACCCGTCTGGACCCACTTTTGAGTGAGGACGTTCCAGCCCCGCCGCCTGAGGTAGGCCAGCAGATGTCCGCACACGATCGTCTTGCCGACCTCCGTGTCCGTCCCTGTGACCAGCAGCCCGCTCACCTGCGTCCCCAGCAGAAGAACACCTGATACGTGGCGCGAATCTGTGCATGCCGCTTCGGGTATGCCCGCTCGACCCTCTGGAACATCCCCGGGGTCCACATTCCTCCGCGAGCCGGTGGCCTGCCCTGCGTGCCGGTGCTGTGTATGCACTGGAGGAGGTCCGTCAGGCCCTGGAAGTGCCGGCTGTAGCGGACTTCCTCCACGGCCCAGTCCGAGAAGTTCCCAGCCATCATCCTGCTCAGCTGCTCGTTGCCCGGGAAGCGGGCTGCCTCGGCCCGGACCCCCTCCCCCAGGGCAGCTCGGAGGGCGGCGTCCAGTTCGCAATAGGTGCGCGGCCCGAACGAGGAGAAGGAGACCATGCCATCGTCGTTCAGGCTGTCGGCCATCCGTCTCAGCGTGCCCGCCAGGTCAACAAACCACTGGAAGGTCGCGTTCGACGTTATCAGGTCGTAGCTGCCCGACGGCCTCTTCTCTGCATCTTCCACGGCGAACTGCACCCGTGGAGAAGGAATCCTGCGGCGGGCCACCGCCAGCATCCGTTCGCAGACGTCGGTGGCCCGGACGGCCGCCCGCCGGTAGGCGTCGGCCAGCAGGGCGGTGTAGGCTCCCGTGCCGCAGCCGGGCTCAAGGATGCTGCGGGGAGCAGCCGAGGCAGTAACGGCCAGCAGTTTGCGCGCGGCCTCGGCCTGCACGTCTGCGTGGAGGTCGTAATCGGCCGCCGCGGCGGCGAAGTTCTCCGTTATGATGGGATCAGGCATTGTTGCAGAAGTGAGTTGAATTCGTCCGTCATGAGCGCCGCGTGGCCCGCGTCGGGGATGACTCGCAGCTGCGCGTGCCGGGCGCCCTCAGCGAGCTGCCGTGCCTCCCGGATCGGCGCCACCGAGTCCTTCTCTCCGTGCACGATGGTCGTGGGGCACGCGGGCAGCATTGCGGGGGACAGCCGCTGGCGCTCCAGGTAGTCCAGCCCGCGCAGCAGTTTTCTTGCTTCCCAACTGGTGATGTACCGATCCATCAACTCCTGCCGGAACCGGCGGAAATCGCTCCTCTGGTCGGGCAGGAAGCACTGTCTGTAGAACCTCCTGAGACAGCTCCTCCTATCCTCCAACAGCATCTTCCGGACAGAAGCGATTCGCGCCGCCGGATATCGCTGCCTTATGCCGATCAGCAGCAGATGTTTGACCCGGCCCGGGTGTGCCCTGGCCAGGTTCACTCCGCAGAAGGCCCCCAGCGACCATCCGACGACCAGCAGGGAGTTCGCCGGGCTCTGCCGCGCGACTTGCGCCAGCTCGGCGTCGTATTCCGGCAGAAGAAGCCCCTCGGGGTGCACTCTGTGCGCGCCTGCGCAGAGGTCGCCGAAGATGAGCCAATCCGTCGCCCAGCCGGGCAGCAGGACCACGGTGGCGCCGGCAAGCACGCCTTGCTTTGGGACCTCAGCCGTTGGCACCCAGGACCTCCACCAGTCGGTCAAGCTGCTCCTCAGCATGGGCGTGGCACAGCGAGAACCTGAGCCTGGCCGTCCCTTCGGGCACGGTGGGCGGGCGGACGGGAACCGCGTAGAAGCCTGCGTCATCCAGCCTGCGGCTCAGCTTGAGCGCCTTGCTGTTCTGTCCCACCACGACGGGCACGATCTGGCTGGAGCCGAGCACGGGCCAGCCGCGGCTCCTCAGCGCCCGGCGGAAGCGCAACGCCTTCCGGATTAGTTCCGCCCCCCGGTCGAGTCCGTCCTCCAGCAGCTCCACGGCCGCAAGGTCGGCCGCGATCACCGGCAGGGGCAACGCCGTTGAGTAGATGAAGCTCCTCGCAACATTGACGAGGTAGCCGATGACCGTGCGCGAGGCCGCCACATAGGCGCCGAACCCGCCCAGCGCCTTGCTGAAAGTCCCCATCAGCACCTCCACCTCGGGGGTCAGCCCTTCCTGTTCCACCTTGCCTCGGCCTTGGGGGCCGAACACACCCGTCGCGTGGGCTTCATCCACCAGGAGCGCGCAGTGGAAGCGGTTCTTCAACTCCACCAGATCGGCCAGCGGTGCCACGTCCCCGTCCATGCTGAAAACAGATTCGGTGACCAGGAGGGCGCGCCCGAAGGCGCCTCGGTGTTTGCCCAGCAGCCCTTCCAGGTGTTCGGGGTCGTTATGGCGGAACCTGAACAACTCCGCCCCGGAGGCCCGAACCCCGTCCAGCAGACTGGCGTGGCCCAGTCGGTCGGCGAACACGGCGTCATGCCGGCCCACCAGAGCGGGGATCAGGCCGACGTTCGCCTGGTATCCGGAGTTGAAAACGAGAGCGGCTTCCTTTCGCTTGAAGGATGCTGTCCCTGCCTCCAGTTCATGGTGCAGACGCAGGTCGCCGCTCATCAGGCGGGAGGCGCCGGAGCCGGTGCCATACTGCCGAAGCGCCGACTCGGCGGCGGCCACAAGCCGGGGGTGCTGCGACAGGGCCAGGTAGTCGTTGGAAGACAGATCAACGTACCAGCGCCCGTCCCTCTGCACCTGTCCCGGCCGGCGGCCTTCCAGGCAGCTCAGCGTGCGGAGGGCATCTCGGCTGCGACGCTGCTGAAGGAATTGCTCAAGCTTGGATTCCATGCTTCCTTCACTGCGGCGAGGAGCTGACGGTCCTTTGCGATCTGCGGACCCGGTTGGGTCAGGTAATCTCCCAGTATCATCCCGCTGGCGCCAGCCATGAAGGCCATTCCCTGGAAGTCCCCCAGGGCATCCTCCCGTCCAGCCGCAAGCTTGACCGTTCTGCGGGGCATCAGTATCCGGAACACCGCGACGGTCTTCACCACCTCGATTGGCGAGATGGATCTGCAAACCGCCAAAGGGGTGCCGGGGATCGACATCAGCACGTTCAGCGGCACGGAGTCCACGGGCAGTTCCCGCAGGGCGAGGCCGAGGCTGGCCCGGTCTTCACGCGTCTCCCCCATCCCGATGATCCCCCCGCAGCAGACGGAGAGGCCGGCTTCGGCGGCGCGCCTCACGGTGGCCGCGCGATCCTCAAACGTATGCGTGGTCACCACCTGGGGGAAATACCGGGGAGACGTCTCGATGTTATGGTTGTAGCGTTCGATCCCCGCGTCCCTGAGCCGGCGGAACTGGTCGGCTCCGAGCCGACCCAGTGAGGCGCAAACCTTCAGGCCGAACTCCCCACGCAGCGCCTCTACAGCTTCGGCGATCCGCTCGAGTTCGCCGTCCGACAGAGTGGCGCCACTGGTGACGATGCCGAAGTGCCCGCAGCCCATCTTGGCAGCTCTCCGGGCGGCCTCGACGATCTGGCGCGCCGCCTTCAGCGGGTACTCGGGGCAACCGGTCTGGTATCGGGCCGACTGGGCGCAGAAGTGGCAGTCCTCGCCGCAGCGTCCGGACTTCGCGTTGACTATGCCGCACAGCTCCAGCCCGCCGTCGGTGCTGGCGCGCCGGGCCCGGTCTGCACGCGCGGCAAGCTCTGAGACGGGCATTTCGTAGAGGCTAAGGGCCTCGCGGAGCTCCATCTGCTGCCTCCGACGGAGGGACGAGTGGCACAAAACACGATCCTAATCTGCGGCGCATCGCAGATGCAAGGCGGCCCCTGCGTGCGTCAAGCGCTCCGGCGGACGTGAATCTTCTCGGCCAGCTCCTGGTCGATGGCGAAGCGGGAGTTCCCCACCTCTATCAGGTAGGAGGGGAAGCGCTGGGCGACGGCGACCTGCGTTCCGGGCAGAACGCCGATCGCCATCAACTTGCGCAGGTCGGAGACCTCGTCGCTGTGCAGGTAGGCCACCACGGCCGGCTCGCCCTTCTGAAGCTCGGCCAGGGAGGTGAGGATCTGTCCCGGCTCTTTCTCCAACAGCCGGCAGCATTCGCCCGGAGGGATGGGCTTGCCGTGGGGACAGGAGCGGGGATGGCCGAGCATGGTGCAGACCTTCTGCTCCAGCCCGCGATGCAGGGCATGCTCGAACTTACAGCTCGCGGCGTGGAGTTCCTCCGGCTCCGTATCGAGGATGTCCGCCAGCAGCCGCTCGGCCAGACGGTGGCGGCGCACGCACTTCTCCGCCTCCCGCCGCCCATCCGGTGTCAGGACCGCCCGGGTGCCCTCAACGCGCACCAGGTCCAGCTCCCGCAGCGTGCGCAGCTCGTCCTGTTCTGAAAGCAGGGCCACGTCGCCTTGCTCGTCCTGCTCCTGCACCAGGATCCACAGTCGCTCCAGGATCTCCTCTGCCCTGTCGGACAGCTCACGCATGGCTCTCGCTCCGTTTCTTGCGCTGTTCGCTGCGTGCCGGCGGGGGGAATTCGCAGCCGCAGTTCGGACATACAATCAGCCCGCACCATCGCTTCAGGGGGCATCCTCGGCACGGGCGTTCTGCCTCCTCGGCCATGAAGCCAAGCCCGCAAAGCGGGCAGCTCACATGATCGGTCCTCTTCGCCTTCACAATGTGACTCCCAGGCCGCCGAGTATCAGATTCAACACGAAGCCGGTCGCGAACGCCACCGCGAGGGTGCAGGCGGCGATGGCGACGGACCATTTCCATCCCTTTGCCCGCACAGTCATCAGGTAGTGCGCGATGCAGGGCACGAAGAGGGTGAGCGACACTGCGGCGACGACGAGCTGCGCCCCGCTCAGAAGGCCCGCCTTCTGCACGTCGTAGAGCCCGGCCACCCCGTAATCCCTGCGGAAGAAGCCGAACAGGAAGGCCCGGGCGCTCTCCGGCGGCAGCCCCATCCAGCGCGCGGGATGCTCCAGCAGACGGATCACCACGCCGAACAGCCCCGTCAGTTTCCCCAGCCAGATCAGCACACTGGCAAGAACGAACAGCGGCAATACCTCCTTAGAAGTACCATTTCACCCGCGCGAACGTCTTGCTGAGGATGTTGGAGATCCTCGGCCAGCGCAGCGGCGGCACCTCCACGTAGAACGGCGCCGGCCGGCGCGGCAGGAGCCGCGCGGCCAGCAGACCCGTCAAAAGGTAGATGCATAACACCACGCCCGCCCAGATCAGCAGCCCGCCGGCGACGCCGCTGAGCAGTGCCATGATCACCCCAAGCTGGGCCGAGCAGGGCACCGCAACCGAGAGCAGAATGATGGCGATAAGCCGCTCCCGGCCGGTCGAGAGCGTCCGGGTGACCATGGTGGCCATCGTATCGCAACGGATTGACCAGTTCTTCGAAGACGGTGCCCTCCAGGGAATCAACCACTGTGCCGGCCCCAAAGACGCCCACAAGCCTGTAGAGTCCGAAATACAGCACCAGCGCCAGGGCAGGCAGACCCGTGAGCGGGTGAGTCATCAGGTCGCTCAGCTTCCGGCCTATCCCGCTACGCGAGGGTTCCCCGCGTCCCACACAGCGTGAGAGCAGCCCGGAGGCCCACCGCCGCCGCTCCACCGCCAGGACGTAGTCCACCGGCCGGGACAGCGCGCCGCGAACCTGTTCGGCGGTCCGGTCAATGGACTCGAGAGCGCCCGGCTCATTTTGGGACGCCAGCTCGCGCGCCTCCTCGTCCCCCTGCAACAACAGCAGCGCCAGCGCTCGCCTCGAGACGGCGTAGCTATCCTGGAGGGACTCGGCGATGCGGCGGGCGCCGTCCGCCACACGGCGCCCGGCAGAAGTGGAGGGGCGGAAACGATCCGCGGACACGGGATCCGGCGCGTCAGCCACGGCACGGCGCAGCTCGGCGAGGCCCCGCCCGCTTGTGGCGACCGCCTTGATCACCGGCACACCCAGTTCCTCCCGCAGCCCTTCCGCGTCAATGGTCAGCCCTGCGGCCTCGGCTTCGTCCATCATGTTCAGCACAAGTATGACGGGCAGGCCGGCCTCCAGCAGCTGGCGCGTAAGGGGCAGCATGCGCTCCAGGTTGGTGGCATCGGCCATGTGCACAACCGCCTCGGGCCCTTCCTCCAGCAGTATCCTGCGGGCCACCCTCTCGTCCTCCGAGAGAGGCAGCAGAGAGTACATGCCCGGCATGTCCACGATGCCGTACCGCCTGCCGGCAATGGTGGCCGTGCCCCGGGAGACCTCCACCGTGGTGCCCGGGTAGTTGGAAACGGTCACGTACGTGCCCGTCAGCCGGTTGAACAGCGCGCTCTTGCCCACGTTCGGCGTGCCGACCAGGGCGACAGTGCCGCCTTCACTTGCCGTAGCCTCGGTGCCACCGCTGTGACAGCCGGGCCGGGCGACCAGACTGAGCAAGTTCTTCAGCACGGGCAACGCTCTCTTCCCTCAGCGCTCGAAGGCCGGGCTCGGCCCGGAAACCTCACGGCAGAAACCGGTCTGGCACCGCTCGACCTCCTCCATGCAGCGCCGAAGGCAATCCTCGGCACACCCGGCGTCCTGTGCCTGCCCCTCGGCGTGGCTGTAAGAGCAACGGAAGTGCTCCAGCCAACCCCTGCCGGTGCGCGGGCAGGTCCTGATGAACTGGATGAAATGGTCCAGTTTCTTGCGCGTCTCGCCGGAAACATGATGCTCAATGCCGCACGCATCCTCGCCGGCCTGCTCCGGGTCAACACCGAGCACCTCCCCCAGGAAGCCCTCCAGCAGGCGGTGGCGCTCGCGGACCCGAGCGGCGACCCGGCGCCCGGCATCCGTCAGTTCCACCTGGCCATATCTCTCGTGCTCGACCAACCCGTCGGCGGCGAGCTTGCTGAGTCCGGCGCTGACCGATGCCTTGGTGACTCCGAGCCGTTCTGCCAGTTCCGTCACCCGGGCCGGCTTGCCCTCCCGCTGCTGCGAGAGCACCGCCTCCAGGTAGTCCTGCATCCGTGGTGAGACGGACGAAACCATGGTAGCAGTCTCCGAGCACGCGCATGTGTTAGATGAGTCTAACACATATCTAAGCCCGTCCCTTGGCCGCTGTCAAGCCCGGACCGCGAAGAAGAGGCGAACGCGGGCTTGACAGAGAGGGCGCATATCCCTATAATGCCCATCAGCTTAGTAGGAGAACCCAGGCCCGTATGTGCCATCTGCTCCCACCGGCTGCTGGAGAGCGCACTCGGCCGCGTGAGGCCGGGTTACCGGTGGCGCAGTCGCAACTCAGCTGATCGAGGTAGTTACTCTGACCAGGAGGAGCAGTCGCATGTCCCCGCAGGCCGTAGAACAGGATGTCCGCGGACTGGTCGACGGGCTCAACTTCGCCCAGAAGGTGGACCGGGCCCTCTCACTCATAGAGCAGGCGCACCGGGCCTACGGCGACAGGCTGGTGGTTGCCAACAGCCTGGGGAAGGATTCGTGCGTGGTCTGGGACCTGGCCAAGCGGGTCAGCCCGCAGATAAGGGGCTTCATCGTCACCACGCGCTACAAGCCCCGGGAGACCAAGGCGTTCATGCGCAAGATGGTTTCCGGCTACCCGGAGCTGGAGGTCTTCGAGAACACCGAACCGATCCCGGACAAGCTCTACGAGACCGGCCCTGACCGCTGCTGCGACATTCTGAAGGTCCAACCCACTCGATGGGCCATCGAGCAGATGGACGTCGCCTGCTGGATCACCGGCCTGCGGTGCACGGAGGGGCGCACCCGCACCGACTTCGACGAGGTGGAGGCACGCGATGACGACCTGGTCAAGCTCAACCCCATACTCATCTGGCACGAGCGGGAGGTCTGGCAGTACCTGGCAATAAACCAGGTGCCCGTGAACCCTCTCTACGCTCAGGGCTATCGTTCCCTCGGCTGCGAACCGTGCACGGAGATCTCCACCGGGCCGAACGAGCGGGCCGGCCGCTGGATAGGCACCAGCAAGTGCGGCGGCGAGTGCGGCATCCACACACGGCCCCTCAAAGGCGACTACCAGATATAGCCCCAGGGGACAATCCCATGGCTGGACAACCGCAACCCGTGTTCCCGCTTGAGCAGTATCCCCCCGCGCCCGGCACGGCGTCGCTGCTGGGGATATACGAGCAGCGGCAGGAGGGTCTACACATGCAGCGGGGGAAGGTCCACCGGGGCCAGATCACGCCTGCTCAGCTCACTGCGCTGGGCGAGCTGGCCTCTGCTCTCAGCCCCGGATACCCTCTGCACGTGACCACCAGGCAGGACGTGCAGTTCCACGGAGTTCGCTCCGATGACCTGCCCGAGCTCCAGCGCGGTCTGGCCGAGGCGGGCCTGACGTCGGTGGGCGCCTGCGGCGACTCCCTGCGCAACGTGACCACCTGCCCCGGCAACGGTCTGGTGGAGGGCACCCTCGACGTGTCCGGAGTTGCTGATGCGATCAGGCGGTCTGCCGAGTCGCTGCCCTTCATCCGGGACCTGCCGCGGAAGTTCAAGGTCAGCGTCTCTGGCTGCCGGGAGGGATGCGCCCGCCCGTGGATCAACTGCCTCGGGTTTGTGGCCCGCTCGGACGGGTCATTCCAGGTGATCGGGGCCGGTTCGCTTGGGCACAGGCCGGCCGCAGGCATTGAGCTCTACGAAGCGGCTCAGCCTGCCGAGGTCGTCCCGCTGGTGATTGCATCGCTGCGGCTGTTCAACGCGGAGGGCGACCGCGAGCATCGGACCAGGGCCCGCTTCCGCC
Organism: uncultured candidatus Brocadiaceae bacterium; assembly: GCA_964346565.1. GTDB lineage: Bacteria > Planctomycetota > Brocadiia > SM23-32 > SM23-32 > JAWOCH01. Next base: position 8,974 of record CAYFVS010000353.1, read on the forward strand.
ACGTGCGAGAGCGGATGGGCGACGAGGAGTTCCGACGCCGGCTGGATGCCAGGTTCCGCCGTGAGCTTAGGGAGGGCTCCTGGCCGACGCCCGAGCTTCCGAAGGTGGAGGAGGGTCTGCCGCTGCAGGCACATCTGCACCTTCCCCTCGGAGACCTTCGGCCCGAAGAGGCCCGCCGGCTGGGCGAAGACGTCGCCGACGCGGACGGCGTCATTCGGCTCGGCCTCGAGCACGACATGCTCATCTACGCGCCCCGGTCGGTTCGGCTCGGAGCGGAGCTGGAAGCCATGGACGGCGGGCCGAGCATCGTGGCCTGCCCGGGCACTGAGTGGTGCAAGCGGGGGTTGTGCAGTTCGCGCGGGCTTGAGACGCAACTGCGGAGCGGCCGGGAGCCGCTCGACGGCCTGACGGTGGCCATCAGCGGCTGCCCGAACAACTGCGCCCACGCGGCGGTTGCCGACATCGGCCTGACCGGTCGCATCAGGAAGGTCTCCGGTGAGCGCGCCGAGTGTTTCCGCCTCGTGGCCGGCGGCGGCAAGGGTGCCTCCCACCGTCTGGGTGTGGAGCTGCACCCCGCGGTTGCGGCCGAGACAACGCCGCAGGTGGTGGCCTGGCTGGCGCAGGAGTATCGCGGCGGGGGCCGGACCTGCGAGTTCGCCGCCTTCGTCACCGAGAACCGGAACCGCCTGGCCGCGGACATCCGGAAGATGATCGGGCGCTGAGCAGACATCCCCGTCCACCGAACCGAGCACCAGTTGCCATGTTGCGACCCGCTACACAGACTGATGTCCCCGGCGCGCCCGCTGAGGCGACAACGGCAACGCGCTACCTGCCGCTGGGCATAGACGTGTCCGGCCTGCCCTGCCTGGTGGTGGGCGGAGGGCGCGTGGGGACGCGCAAGAGCCTCAAGTTGCTGGATTACGGCGCGCAGGTCACGGTTTTGGCCCCGGAGGTCTCGGGCGGCCTCCTCCAGCATGTCGAGCGCAGGACCGTTCACTGGCTCCGGGAAGAGTACGACCCGTCCGCGGTACAAGGTTACTGGTTGGTGGTGGCGGCCACTTCGGACGACGCGCTCAACGCGCAGATAGGTCGGCAGGCCGAGGAAGCGGGAGCCCTGGCCTGCGTGACCTCGGAGGGCCGCCTCGGGCGGACCATCTTCCCCGCCTTGCATTCGCACGACCAGGTCTGCATCGCCGTGCATTCCCACGCCAAGCATTGCGGCCGCTCCCGGGAGGTGCGGGACCGGATCGCCTCCGCCCTCTCGGGCGAGGAGCTGCCGGCCGAGCATCTCGTTATGGTCGGTGTGTCCCGGAGCGCCGTTCCAGAGAAGCTGTTCGCTGCCCTCCGGGGCGCTTGCACCGAGGAGGGGCCTGCCGCTGTCTTGGATTCGGCAATACTTGTGCTCGAGACCTGCCAGAGGTGGCAGTGCTACGGACTGACGCCATACCCGGAGGGCTTTCGGCGCCGGGTCTTGGGATGGATCCGAAGCCGCTGCCAGGGGGCGGCGGAAGCCCTGAGCCAGGCCTTTGCGCTGAAGGTGGGCGCGGCGGCATACCATCATCTGGTGCGGGTCGCAGGCGGGCTGGACTCCCCCTTGCGGGGCGAGACGGAGATCGTCGGCCAGGTCAGGGGCGCGGTTCGGCAGTGGGTCAGCCGGGAGGCGCCGTTGCGCGAGGAGTTCGAGGCGGCCCTGCGCGCTCAGAAGAGCATCCGCCGGGATTCCGGCCTCGGTGCCGACAGTCCGAGCTGGGCGGATGCCGTCGTCCGCCTGCTGCTGGAGCAGGTCGGCCAGGAAGACGTTCGGTCCGTCGGCCTTCTCGGCTGCGGAGGGCTCGCGCGGGGCATCGCGAGGCGGCTGCTGAGCCGGAACGTGCGGGTGCTGCCCTTCTCCCGCCGGGCGCGGGCCGGCGGCGTGGACTGGTGCACCGAAGAGGGCCACACTGTCAGGGCTCCGGAGGAGTTGGTGGAGTTTGCGGGGCGACTCGATGCGGCTGTCCTCAGCTCCGCCCCTTCAGAGGAGTTGCGGGAAGTGATGGCTGCCCGTTGCGCATCGGGCTCCCTGTTCGTCGTGGACCTCACGGCCGCTCAAGCGACGGCCCTGCCGAGGTGGGTTGGCCTGGAGGCAGTGGGGAGGCGGCCGGTCAGTCCTGCGGACGCGGCGCAGATTGCAGAAGCCGAGTTCCTGGCTTTCGAGCATGCCCTGCGCCGAGAGGCCGACCGCAACGGGGGACTGTGGAGCCCGGCCGCCCTGCGCCTTGGCGGGCGGGTAAGCCGCCTCTCTACCGCGCAGATCGAACAGGCCCGGAGGCTTCTCGAGGTGCTGCTCCCACGCACCAGGGTGGAAGTCGTCAGGATGGGCACGCCGTGCGATCGCGACCAGACGACTCCCCTGCTTGAGGTGGAGGGGAGTGACTTCTTCACACGTGACCTGGACCTGGCGCTCGTCGAGGGCCGGATTGACATCGCCGTGCACAGCGCGAAGGACCTCCCCCAACGTATCCCCCGCGGGGTGGTGGTCGGCGGCTTGACCCCTGCGTTTGCCCCCTGGGACTGCCTGGTGAGTCGGGATGGCCAGAACCTGCACGACCTGCCGGCCGGGGCGCAGGTGGGCACCTCGAGCGAACGGCGTCGCACCCGGCTCCAAGCGCTCCGCCCCGACCTTGTCTGCCGCGACGTGCGTGGCAATGTGCCCGACAGGCTAACCCAGCTTGACGACGGCAAGTTCGACGCCCTCGTACTTGCCGCGGCCGGGCTGATCCGGCTCGGGCAGATAGAACGCATCGCGCAGGTGTTCTCGCTGCAGCGGTTCCCGCCCGCGCCCGGACAGGGAGCGCTGGCGTTGACAGTGCGATGCGACGACCGGCGGCTCTGCAACGCGCTCCGACCAATGGATCTTGGCAACCGGGAGGGCCTGCCATGGGCGCGGGAAGAATCTCGATAGTGGGCGCCGGCCCGGGAGCGGCCGACCTGATCACCGTCCGGGGCCGCAGGTTGTTGCGCGCGGCAGACCTGGTGGTCGTCGACAGCCTGGTGCCGCAGTCTTTCCTGAGCGAGCTGGAGATACCCGCGACTGGCAAGCGGGTCGTCAGACTGGAGCCGATGGACACCAGGGACCGCCAGGACCGGATCAACGCACTCATGCGTAGGGCGGCGCGGCGGGGCAAGTCGGTGGTTCGGCTCAAAGGCGGGGACCCGCTGGTGTTCGGCCGGGCCCACGGCGAGGTCGCCGAGCTGCTGGAAGACGGGCTTCCGGTGGCGGTTGTGCCCGGTCTGAGTGCGGCTTTGGCCGGACCTGCCGCCGCCGGATGCCCCTTGACGTGGCGCGGACAGGAAAGGTCCTTCGCCGTCGCCACGGCCCGCCGGGAGACCGGAGCGATCAACGGCCCCCTGCCGCAGGCAGACACACTGGTGTTCTTGATGGCCGTCGAGGTGCTGGAGGAACTCGTGGAGGAACTGATCCAGAACGGCCACCCACCCCACACTCCGGCCGCTGTGCTCGAGCGGGTCGAGCAGCCCTGGGAGAGACACGTGGAAGCGCACTTGGGGGCGATCGCCGTCCAGGCGCGCCGGGCCGGGGTGAGTTCCCCCGCCCTGCTGATTGTGGGAGAGGCAGTGCGCCCGGCTCATCGGCTGCGCACGGGACCGCTGATGCTGTTCACCGGCCTTCGCCCCGACAGGTTCCGGTCGCTCGGGCGGCTGCTGCACTGGCCCGCCCTCCGCGTGCGTGAAATCCGGCCGGAGCCGGACGTGGTGGACCTGTGCCTGGGTGAGTTGCGGGCGGGACGGATTGGCTGGGTCCTGTTCACCAGCCCGACCGGCGTGCCCTGCTTCTTCAAACTGCTCCATGGGCGAGGGCAAGACGCCCGTCTGCTCGGAGGCAGCCGGGTCGGCGTGGCCGGAACCGGGACGGCGGCTGAGCTGGCGGACCACGGCATATCGGCCGACCTGGTGCCCCGGGCCGGCGGAAGCCGGGGAATGCTCCGGGCTCTTGCGGAGGCGCCGTCCAGCAAGGTCCTGCTGGTCCAGGGCCGGCAGGCCACCGACCAACTGGCCTCCGGGCTTCGCGGGAGGGGACATCGCGTGCTGCGCCTCCATCTCCACGACGTCGTTCCTCATCCCGAGCTTGGACGGCCTCTGCCGGAGCACGAGGTCGCGTACTTCACCAGCCCCTCTGGCGTGAGGGCCTACTGGCAAGCCTACGGCCCCGATGCCTTCGTCAAGGAAGTGTGGAGCATCGGGCCCCTCACGGCAAGACGGCTCCGGGAGGTGGGCATTGATTCGAAGGTGGTGACACCCCATGTATCCCGAAACCAGAATGAGACGGTGCCGGAGGAGCGGGCTCCGAGCCCTGGCCGCTGAGACGGTCCTGACCCGGCACGACCTCGTCCTTCCGATCTTCGTCGTGCCGGGGACGGGTCGACACGAAGAAGTCCGCTCCATGCCGGGCGTTCACCGGGTCTCGGCCGACGTGCTGGCCGAAGGGGCGGACGCGATACTTTCCCCGGCGGTGCTCGTGTTCGGGGTGCCCGAGGCGGGTCAGAAGGACGAGGAGGGCACCGGGGCGCTGCGGGAGGACGGGCTCGTTCCCACGGCTGTGCGGGCGCTCAAGCGGCAGAGACCGGACCTCGTGGTCATCACCGACGTCTGCCTCTGCGCCTACACCTCGCACGGGCACTGCGGTGTTCTCGGCCCGGACGGCCAGCCGGACAACGACGCCACGCTCCCCGCCCTGGCGCAGATGGCCCGGTGCCATGCGGCGGCGGGGGCGGACCTGGCGGCTCCCTCGGCAATGATGGACGGCCAGGTCGCCGCCATCCGCGAGGGGCTGGATGGGGAGGGCCGCCGGGAGGTCGGCATCATGTCTTACGCCGCCAAGTTCGCCTCCGCCTTCTACGGACCGTTCAGGGACGCTGCCGGCTCCGCCCCGGCCCAGGGGGACCGAAGGGGCTACCAGTTGCCGCCGTCCAACCGCCGGGAGGCGCTGCGGGATGCCCTGCTGGACGAGCTCGAAGGAGCGGACTGGCTGATGGTGAAACCGGCCCTGCCCTACCTGGACGTGCTGGCCGAGCTGCGCCGACAGACGCGCCTGCCCCTTTCGGCCTACCAAGTCAGCGGGGAGTACGCCATGCTCAAGCAGGGGGCGCGCCAGGGACAGTGGGACGAGCGAGAGGCCGTTCTGGAGGCACTGACCTGCATCAAGCGGGCCGGCGCGGACCTTATCATCACCTACTACGCCGAGGAGGTGCACCGATGGCTGGAAGCGTGAGTAGAGAGCTGCACGCCCGGGCCGTCGCGGCCATCCCCGGCGGCGTGGACAGCCCGGTCCGCTCGTTTGAGGCCGTCGGTGCGCCGCCCCTGTTCGCGACGGCAGGCAGAGGCTGCTACCTGTTCGACGCCGACGGCAACCGCTATGTGGACCTGCTGATGTCGTGGGGCGCCCTGATCCTCGGCCACGGACACCCCGACGTGCAATTCGCACTCGAGACGGGGGCCGCGCTCGGGACAGGCTTCGGTCTGTCCACCGTGCCCGAGGTCCAGCTGGCCGAACTGATCAGGGACGCATTCCCGTCCATCGAACTGCTGAGGCTGGTCAACTCCGGCACCGAGGCTGTGATGGGCGCTGTTCGGCTGGCCCGTGGATACACCGGCCGGGACAAGGTGCTCATCTTCGAGGGGTGCTACCATGGCCACAGCGACGGGCTGCTGGTGCGGTCCGGCTCCGGACTGGCCACTCTGGGCCGTCCGCGCAGCGCGGGGATTCCGCAGAGCTACGCGGGCGAGACGCTGGTAGGCCGCTACAACGACATGGCTTCAGTGGCCGAAGCGTGCGAGCGGCACGGGGAGGACCTGGCGGCGATCCTGGTGGAGCCAGTGGCGGGGAACATGGGTGTCGTCCCGCCGGTCGGCGACTTCTTGGCGAACCTGCGGCGGGCTGCCAACCGGGCTGGTGCCCTGCTGATCTTCGACGAGGTCATCACCGGTTTCAGGGTCGCCCCGGGAGGAGCCCAGCAGCTCTACGGCGTGCGGCCAGACATCACCACGCTGGGCAAGATCATCGGCGGCGGGCTGCCGGTGGGCGCCTTCGGCGGGCGCAGGGAGGTGATGGAATGCCTTGCGCCCGAGGGGCCCGTTTACCAGGCGGGAACGCTATCCGGCAATCCCCTCACCGCCCGGGCGGGAGTCGCCGTGCTGAAGCGGCTGGCGGAAGACGATCCCTACCCGGCCCTGGACACGCGGGCCTCCCGGCTTCAGGAAGCGGTTTCTGCCGCCGCCGCTGAGAGCGGCGTTGAGCTGCACGTGTCCCGCGTCGGCTCGATGTTCTCGTTCTTCTTCTCGCCTCACGGGCCCGTGCAGAGCTATGACGCCGTGCGCCCGTGCAGTCGGGAGCTCTACGGCCGGTTCTTCCGGCAGATGCTCCGACGCGGCGTCCTGCTGCCGCCCTCGCCGTTCGAATCCTGCTTCCTGTCGTTGGCTCACACCGAGGAGCACCTCCAGCAGGTGGCACAGGCAGCCGGCGAGGCCCTTCGCTCCCTCCCGGTCCACGTGCAGAAGGGCAGATTCCCGTAGCCAGGGGCCCCGCTTTCCAGATCCTCCAGTGATCATAGTGCCCCGGTGGGATTACTAAGAAGCTCTGAGGGCAGGTATGTGCGTCGCCTGCAGTTCGTGGTCAGATCCTGGACATCAGACGGGAAGCCAAACTCAGAAAGGCATCCACCGCATGGACGAGGGCAAGAGTCGGACGGCGCTGCCTTCTGGCCGTTTGTTCGGCATTGGTGGGTTCGCCGCCGCGCTGTGTGTCGCCGGGCTGGCCGTCGGCTGCGCGGGGCCTTCTCCGCTTGCAGCCGGTGTGGGGCGGGGTTCTATGGGCCTGGGGCGGCCCCGCCCGGCACCCGGCTCACGCGCACTCACCGATCCGGGCCCGGCGGGGGCGCAACGCTGCCGTCGCTCGACGAGGACTCCAGCCTGGAGGACTACCTCCGGTACGCCGCGCTGAATAACCCCGGTCTGGAGGCCGCCTTCGAGCGCTGGCAGGCCGCGCTGGAGAAGGCACCCCAGGCGCGCGCCCTGCCGGACCCCCGGCTCACCTACGCCCGCTTGATCGAGGAAGTTGAGACGCGGGTCGGACCACAGGAGAGCAAGTTAGGCCTGATGCAGAAGTTCCCCTGGTTCGGCAAGCGCAGGCTGCGCGGCGAGGCGGCCTGGGAGGCGGCCGAGGCGGCCCGTGAAGGCTACGAGGCCGAGAAGCTGAAGCTGTTCTTCCGCGTGAAGGACGCATACTACGAGTACGCCTACCTCGCGGGGGCCGTCCGCGTGGTGCAGCAGATGAAGAGCCTCGTGCGGCAACTGGAGCAGGTGGCCCGCACGCGCTACACCGTCGGGGCGGCTGGGCATCCGGACCTGATCCGTGCGCAGGTGGAGCTGGGCAAGCTGGAGGATCGGCTCCAGAGCCTGTCCGAACTGCGCGGGCCACTGACCGCCCGGCTGAACGCTGCCCTGAACCGGCCTGTGCAGGCGCATCTGCCCTGGCCCGAGCCGATAGCCGTCCAAGAAGTGGATGTCAGCCAGGAGGAGCTGATCGGGCGGCTCGCCGACAGCAACCCGGAGCTGAGAGCGCTACGCAGAGAAGTAGCCGGCAGGGAGCGGGGCGTTGCCCTGGCTGGAAAGGAATTCTACCCGGACGTGACCTTCGGGCTGGACTACGTGCAGACCGGCTCGGCCCGGATGGGAGGTGTCAGCGACAGCGGCAAGGACCCAGTGATCGCCATGGTCTCGATCAACCTGCCCCTGTGGCGAGGAAAGCTCGAGGCCGGCCTGCGGGAGGCCGAGGCGCGCCGGCGGGCCGCTGAACGGGACGCCGACGAGCGCGAGAACGCCGTGGCCGCCGAGCTGAAGTTGGCCCTGTACCGCTACGAAGACGCGCGCCGCAAGATCAGTCTCTACCGCGACACGCTCCTGCCCATGGCCAGGCAGTCGCTCGAGGCGAGCCGAAGTGCGTTTCAGGTGGGCAACGCGAGCTTCCTGGACGTGCTCGATGCCGAGCGGGTCCTGCTTGAGTTCCGGCTGTCCCTGGAGCGCGCCATCGCGGACCAGGCACAGGAGCTGGCGAGGCTGGAGATGCTCGCGGGCGGGTCGCTTGCCAAGCAGGAAGGCGACCAACCCCACAGAGACTTCCCCCACTGAAGGAGAAGAAGGATGAGCAGATCAGCAGCGTTGGTCGGAGTCGTGATCGTCGCGCTGGCTGCCGGGCTGCTGCCCGCAGCGACGGCGTGGGCCCAGGAGGACACCCCGCTCCACCAGGCCGAAGCTGAGTGCCTGGAGAAGGTCATCCGGCAGACGACCTGCCCCGTGATGGGCGGCAAGGTGAATGAGGACATATCGGCGGAGCACGAGGGACGCCGCGTCTACTTCTGCTGCGCAGGCTGCGTCGAGAAGTTCAAGGAGGATCCCGAGAAGTACCTCGCCGAGCTGGACGAACGGCTCCTGCAGCGAATGGCCCGATGCCTGCCGCAGCAGCAGTGCCCCGTGATGGGCGGGCAGGTGGACCCGGACGTGTACGCGGACCACGAGGGTCGGCGCGTCTACTTCTGCTGCGAGGCCTGTCCGGCGAAGTTCAGCCGGGACCCCGGCAGGTACCTGCGCAAGCTCGATGAAGAACTCAGCCGGAGGTTGCTCCGCTCCGTCCCCCAGGAGAAGTGCCCCGTCACAGGGAGGGGGATCAACGAGGACATCTCCGTGGAGCACGACGGGCGGCGGGTCTACTTCTGCTGCCAGGGCTGCCCGGAGCAGTTCAACCAGAGCCCGGAGAAGTACGTGCAGAAGCTTGACGAACAGGCTCGTCAGAGACTGCTGAAGTGCGCGCTGTCCGGGAACTGCCCCACCTGGCAGCCCGCCGAGGAGGGAGCCGGCGCGGGCAAGCTGACCTGCGAAGGCTGCCCGTGGGCGGAGTGAGATCGGCGGCTCCACACCCCTCGAAGGAGGAACACCCGTGCGCAAGGCGCTCAAGGTCGCAGCGATCGTCCTGGCGTGCCTCCTCCTGGTCGGCCTCGGCCTGGCCGGAGGCGCCCTCTGGCACGGATGGGCCTATCCCACCCCGCTCGAGGCGCTGGCCGCCGGCCCGGATGCGGGCGCGGACAAGGGGGGCGGCGAAGACGAGGTCCAGTGGTGGACCTGTTCCATGCACCCCCAGATACGCCAGCCGGACCCGGGGCGGTGCCCCATCTGCGCCATGGACCTGATACCGGTCAAGGAGGGCTCCGGCGGCGGCAAGCGCGTCCTGGCGGTCAGCAAAGAAGCCGCGGCCCTGATGGATATCCGCACCACTCCCGTGGAGCGGCGCCATGCCGAAGCCGAGATCCGCATGGTCGGGAAGGTCACCTATGACGAGACGCGCCTCAGCTACATCACCGCCTGGGTGGGCGGGCGGCTCGACCGGCTCTACGTGGACTACACCGGCATCGAGGTGCGGACCGGCGATCACATGGTCCACCTCTACAGCCCGGAGCTGATCAGCGCCCAGGAGGAACTGCTCCAGGCGATCCGCGCGCGGGAGGCGCTGGGCGAGAACGCGCTGGAGGCGGTCAGGGCCTCCGCAGGGGCGACGGTAGAGGCGGCGCGGGAGAAATCGCGCCTTCTGGGCCTGAAGCCGGACCAGCTACGGGCGGTCGAGGAGCGAGGACGGATCGCCGAGCACGTCACCATCCGCGCACCTCTGGGCGGAACGGTCACCGCCATCCACGCCCGCGAAGGGGACTACGTCAAGACCGGCACGCGTATCTACACCACAGCCGACCTGAGCCGGGTGTGGGTCCGCCTGGAGGCATACGAACAGGACCTCCAGTGGCTGCGCTACGGACAGGAGGTGACCTTCACCAGCGAGGCGTATCCGGGCGAGACGTTCAGCGGCAAGACAGCGTTCATAGACCCGGTATTGGACGAGGAGACCAGGACGGTCAGAGTGCGCGTGAACGTGCCCAACCCGCAGCGGAAGCTGAAGCCGGGCATGTTCGTCCACGGGATCGTGCGGGCGCGCGTCGCGAGCGGCGGGAAGGTGATGGAGCCGGCCCTCGCCGACAAATGGGTCTGCCCCATGCATCCGGAGGTGATGGAGGAGGGGCCGGGCAAGTGCGACGTGTGCGGCATGGACCTGGTGCGGGCCCAGTCCTCGGGTTCGGTGGCCTCCGGCGAACAGCAGGCGCCGCTGGTCGTCCCCGCCTCCGTCCCGCTGATCACCGGCAAGCGGGCCGTCGTCTACGTGAAGGTACCGGGCGCGGACAAACCCACCTTCGAGGGGCGCACGGTCCAGCTCGGCCCCAGGGCGGGCGATCACTACCTGGTCCGCAGCGGCCTGCACGAGGGGGAGCTGGTGGTGACGAACGGCAGCTTCAAGATAGACAGCGCCCTCCAGATCAAGGCTCAACCCAGCATGATGAGCCCCGACAAAGCGCCGATGGAACACATTGCGGAGCATGCCCACGCGGCGGCGCGGGAAACGCCCGACGCCCTGCCGGCCCCGGCGGAGTTCCGGGCCCAGGTGGGCGCGCTGTGGGCAGCTTACCGCCCGCTGCATGAGGCCCTGGCAGGCGACGACGGGCAGGAGGCGGCCGGCGCCGTCGGCGCCCTCAGCGAAGCGCTCGGCGCGGTTGAAGCGGAGCTGCTGACCTCCGACCCGGCGCGTGGGGAGTGGAGCCGGCTCACCGCTGAACTGGGCGAGCCGCTGGAGCAAATGGCGGCACGGGGCGACGATCTGGCCGCCATACGGCAGCACCTGCCCGCTGTGACCGACGCCCTGGCCGCCACGCTGGCGGCCTTCGGCCCGCAGAGCGCCGGTCCGGTCTACAGGGCGCACTGCCCGATGGCCTTCGGCGGGAAGGGCGCCGACTGGCTCCAGGGCGACAAACAGGTGCGCAACCCCTACTACGGCGCGTCCATGCTGAGCTGCGGAAAGGCCACCGAGCAGATCTCAATCGGCGTGCCGGCGGCGGAGGGCCGGCAATGAACCCCGAAGACCCTCAGCTCCGGGCGGACGACAGGGCCTCAGGCTCGCCCCTGGACCGGCTGATCCGCTTCTGCCTGGAGAACCGGCTGGTCGTGTTCGTGTTTCTGCTGGGGCTGGTCGGCTGGGGCATCATGGTGGCTCCGTTCGACTGGAACCTGGGCGGCCTGCCCCGCTCCCCGGTGCCGGTGGACGCCATCCCCGACATCGGAGAGAACCAGCAGACAGTCTTCACCCGCTGGATGGGGCGCTCCCCCCAGGACGTAGAGGACCAGATAACCCATCCGCTGACCGTGTCGCTGCTGGGGATGCCGGGGGTCAAGACGGTCCGCAGCTACTCCTGCTTCGGCTTCAGCACCGTCTACGTCATCTTCCGGGAGGAGGTGGACTTCTACTGGTCGCGCAGCCGCGTGCTGGAGAAGCTCAGCAGCCTGCCGCCGGGCACCTTGCCCCAGGGGGTCAACCCCACGCTCGGCCCGGACGCCACCGCCCTGGGACAGGTGTTCTGGTACACCCTCGAAGGGCGCGACCCGGACGGCAATCCCGCCGGCGGATGGGACCTGCAGGAGCGGCGCACCGGGCAGGACTGGCACGTGCGCTACGCGCTGCTGGGGGCCGACGGGGTCAGCGAGGTGGCCTCGGTGGGCGGCCACGTGACGGAGCACCAGGTGGACGTGGATCCCGACGCCATGCGCGCCCACGACGTCACGCTCACGGAGGTCTTCAACGCCGTCAGGATGTCGAACATCGACGTGGGGGCCCGCACCATCGA
>CAYFVS010000354.1:0-3137 GCA_964346565.1 uncultured candidatus Brocadiaceae bacterium
GCGGCCGCGACCACAGCGCGAGCACCTGCCTCAATCCGGAAGCGAATGCTCTCCAGCACCTGGGCATGGTACTGCTGGTGTGCTCCCATGGCCTGCAGGGCCGGCGCAACGTTCTGCCCTTCGGTCTCCGCCTGGCGCAGGCTCGCGTACGTGTCGTCGAAGGCGTCGCAGTACTGCAGGGCGATCAACTGCAGCAGTCGCGGCCTCTGCTTGGGGTCCACCTGCTGTATCTGGGCGATGCGGGTGCGGGCGTGCTTCCAGTGCAGGTTGGCCTGCTGGAAGGCCGACTCGGCCTGGGCCAGCTCCAGGGCCTCCTCGGCTCGCGTCTGGAGCTGCTGGGCAATCTCCATGAGGTGCCGGATGGCCTCCCGGGCGTGTTCGGGCGCTGCCGCGCTGAGGCGATTCAGAGCCTGGATCTGCGCCTGGGTAGCATCGTTGACGGCCTTGGCGGCTCGTGCCAGCTCGGCCACGTCCACCGGCTCGGGCGCTTGTTCCTGCTCTTGTTCACCCTCCCCGGCGGGCTGCTCACCCTCCGCCGGCGCGCCCGCCTGGCTCAGCGCCTCTTCCGCCCCTTCCGGCACCTTCTCCAGGGCCTCCGTTGGGACGTTCTCCACGACCTCCTGCGGCTCGGGAGCAGGCGCCGGCGCCTGTTCGCCGCCGCGCGTTGTGCCCGACAGCATCAGTAGCGTCACACATGCGATCAGCAACGGCCTGAGGTTCCTGCGGTACATGATACGCACGCCCTCCTGCGGGTGAAGTGGGTTTCCTCTTGTGGATGGCCGAATCGGAGCCGGAGCAGAGACGCACCTGCCTTCTTGCTCCCTCTTCTGTTGCCTATCCGGATTATACGTCCCGGTGCGGCGGCCCGTCAAGACTGAAGGCACGCCGGCCCGGCGCTCCCGCACGCCTTTGCGCGCCGGCTGCGGATGGAGTAGCATCACGTGCGTGGCAACCGAGCAACAGCAGCGACAGCCCGGCGGGGACCGGGACGTGGAGCACCTGCGGCTGCTGTCCATCTTCCACTACGTGGGGGCGGCGATGGCCGGCCTGTTCGGCTGCTTCCCCCTGCTCCACCTGGCGCTCGGCGTGATGATGCTGGCGGGGGTGTTCGACGGCGGAGGGGACGCGCCGCCGCGCCTCCTTGGGCTCTTCTTTGTTATCGTAGCACTAGTGTTCATAGCCACGGCCTGGGGACTGGCGATCCTGCTCATCATGAACGGCCGGTTCCTGGCCCGGCGCCGACACCACACATTCTGCCTGGTGGTGGCCGCGCTCGCCTGCCTGTTCGTGCCGCCGGGAACTGTACTCGGCGTGTTCACCATCGTGGTGCTCATGCGGCCCTCGGTGCAGCAGATGTTCCGGGAGCGCAGCGAGGGCATGCAGCCGGGAGGGGGAGGTGACACATGCGCGTTTACAGAGGCAACGAGCGCGGCAAGTACGTGAAGTACGCCCTCGGTATCGTAGTTCTCTGCGTCCTGGTGTTTGTGACCTTCAAGCTCGTCGTCGGGGGGCCGTATCGGCAGGGGGCCCGTTTGTTCGCCAACGGCGACTACGGAGCCGCCGGGGAGAAGTTCCAGGCGGCCGTCGAGAAGGACAGCCGCACCGGCGACAGCCTCGTCTACCTGGCCCGGATCAAGGGGATACAGGGCGACCCCGACGCGGGAGTCGAGCTGTGCAACCGGGCCGCTGCGCTGGATGACACCGATCCACTGCCCCTCTACTACAAGGCCATTCTGCTTCAACTGGCCGGACGCGTCTCGGAGTCGGAGCCCGTCATTGACAAGCTGTCCAAGCTGCCACAGATGGGCGTGGCGATGGCCGTCGGCGAGCTGGGCGGGTTCCACCAGGACGGCACTCTGACGCCCGGGGAGATAGCCCACCGCCGGAGCCTGCTGACAGGCAAGAAGGATCGCGAGGCCGAGGCCAGGAAGGCGGGGCAGGCCCTGAAGATGCTGCAACGGGCGAAGCAGGGCGGCGGACCCGCGCCCCAACCGTGAGCCCGATCAGCCCCGCCCGTACCGGATCGTGACGCTGCCACCCACCGGCCCGTCCAGCACGAAGTCGGCGTAGGCGCTCTGCTCCACCTGCACGCTCTCGAACTCGACGGCCCGCCCGTCACAGAGGACTTCCTGCGCCACCGCCCCCTCGGGCAGCAGCACGTGGCCCCGGAAGCGCTCCCCGCTGCCGGTCAGTTCCAGGTGGATGGTCCCCTCCTCCGGCCGGTGACGGTAACGGTAGGCCACATAGCTGTCGCTGGGCCCGTAGCGCACCACGGCCTCCGCCTGGTCCTCTGCCATGGCCGGCCAGCGGGGTGCCACCGTACAGTCCTCGAACAGCTTGTGGTTGTCCTTCACGCCGACCAGGCCCTGGACCGCCGTGCGATAGACCGAGGCCGCCGCCCAGTGATCGGGAATGCCGTGGCTGATCCAGCCCCACTCGAACTGCACCGGCCCGCTGGAGAGCGTCACGCCCAGGACCGTCGCCGCTCCCTGGCCAGTGGCGCGGAAGGCTATCGAGCGGATCTCCCGCTCCGGGTGCGGGTTCTCCCATCCGAAGCAGCCCACCTGCACTCCCACGCCGCGCTCGTCGGTGCCCATCCAGGCGCGCCGCCAGTTGGGGCCGCCCTTGAACTCCCACCAGCCCACTATCTGGTCGCCCTCGCAGACCTCCACTGAGGCCGTCGAACCGTCCGCGTAGGTCAGCTCGTAGGCGGCCACAGACTCGTCGCGCCGCCCGCCGGCCGAGCAGTGCAGGAAGTACAGGCTCCGCGCCTGCGCGCCGATTCCGTCCACGGTGACCTGGTCCCAGAACGCAAAGCCGTTGGCCTGGCCCACTATCACCGCCGCCCGGCCGTCGTTCGACTCCGGCGCCACCAGGTCGAACGGCACGGCGCACATCCGCCGCGCATCCGCGGGGAACTGGTGCAGATCGCAGGGCGTCTCCCCGCTCAGCGGCGCGTTGGCCGCTCCCCGCAGGTCAACCGTCTCGTAGTCGCACTCCACCCAGTCCGGCTGCCGCGCCTTGGGGTGGTAGGTGGCGTGCAGGTGCCCGTGCTCCTCGTGCAGTTCGGCCACCCGGCGCAGGATGTCCGCCCCGTAAGCCTCGTGCCCGTGCTCGAACGCCGCCAGGGCCAGCTC
>CAYFVS010000355.1:0-1990 GCA_964346565.1 uncultured candidatus Brocadiaceae bacterium
CGCGAGGGCGACCTGGAGGGCGTTCCCCGGGTGCGCATGGCTGAGCCGATCGAGTACTTCCGGGACCTGGAGCAGCGGGGCCTGCCGGAGGTCAACTACGTGGGCGAGCTCTACTACCAGTGCCACCGCGGCACCTACACCTCCCAGGCGCGCACGAAGCGGGGCAACCGGAAGGCGGAGGTGGCGCTGCGGGAGGCGGAGATGTGGGGCGCGGCTGCTGCGGCGCTCTCCGGATTCCAGTTCCCCGCCGAGCGCATCGAGGCCGCCTGGAAGCCCGTGCTGACCAACCAGTTCCACGACGTTTTGCCGGGCAGCTCGATACGGCGCGTCTACGAGGAGGCGGAGGCAGCGTTCGCGGATGCCGTCCAGATGGCCGACGAGGTGCGGCAGGGCGCGACCGCCGCCCTGACCGGGAGCGGCGAGGGCGCCACGGTGCTGAACTCGCTGTCCTGGGAGCGGACCGCCCTCGTGGCCCTGCCGGAGGGCATGGACGGCGCGACGGGCGTGGACGGCAAGCCCTTGCCCGCCCAGCAGGTCGAGGATGCGACGATGGTCGAAGTGCGCGTGCCGGCCTGCGGCTGGACACCGCTGGAGCCCGGCGCCTGCGAGGAGGCTGCTGGCGATACGATCGCTTCCGAACGGGTCCTGGAGAACGAGCACCTGCGAGTGGAGTTCGACGCGCTCGGGCGCGCGAGCAGCATCCTGGACAGGGAAAGCGGCCGCGAGCTGGCCGCCGCCCCATGCAACGAGCTACGGATGTACAGGGACGTGCCCGGCGCCTTCGACGCCTGGGACCTTGACCGGATGTACGAGCGCGCGCCGGTGGCACTGACCGAGCAGGCGGAGTTCGAGGTCGTGTCGGCCGGGCCGCTGGTCGGCGTGCTGCGCATACGCAGGCGGCTGAACGAGAGCGAGATGGTGCAGCAGGTGTGGCTGCATCGGGGCGGGCGACGGGTGGAGTTCCGCACGCGCGTTGACTGGCGAGAGACCCACAAGCTGCTCAAGGTGGCCTTTCCGGTCAACGTCCACGCCAACGAGGGCGTCCACGAGATACAGTTCGGCCACATCCGGCGTCCCAACCACGCCTCCCGTCCGTTCGATGCTGACCGGTACGAGGTTTGCAGTCACAGGTGGACAGCCCTGGCCGAGGGGGGCCGCGGCTGTGCCGTGCTCAACGACTGTAAGTACGGTGTGAACGTCAGGGGCAACAGCATGAACCTGACGCTGCTGACATCCCCCTCAGCGCCGGACATGACCGCCGCCAGGGGCCTGCCGGAGTTCATCTACGCGTTCTACGCCTGGAACGGCCCGCTGGCCGGCAGCCGCCTGGCGCAGGAGGGCTACGAGCTGAACTGCCCGGCCCTGGTCGCGGCAGGCCCGGCCGAGGAACGCTCGCTGCTGGCGCCCGACGCGGCGAACGTCATCGTCGAGACCGTCAAGCCCGCCGAGGACGGCTCTGGCGATGTTATCGTGCGGCTCTACGAGTCCATGCGCACGGCGACGGACTGCCTGCTGCGCACCTCGCTGCCCGTCCGGCGAGCGCAGCGGACGAACATGCTTGAGGAGAAGGAGGCCGACCTGGAGCTGGCCGAGGGCGGCATTCCGCTGACGTTCCGTGCGTTCGAGATCAAGACCGTGCGGCTCTGCATGTGACGGCCCGTTGTTGATTGGGTAGGGCCGGCGTCTCGCCGAGCCTGGCGCGGCGAGCCGCTGCGCCCGCCCGCTTCAACAGGGCGTCAGACGGGCTGTGGACGGAGGAGGGAGCAATGGAGGATGCAGGCATCCGACTGGTGACAGTGGGCGATGATTCGGGCATGTGCCACAGCGCCAACCTGGCCATGTGCGAGTGTTTCGACAGGGGCATCATGCGGAACACGAACCTGATGGTCCCGTGCCCGGAGTTCGAGGAGGCCGCGGCGATGATCCGCGAGCGGCCGGGCCTGTGCGTGGGCCTGCACAGCACGCTGAACGCCGAGTGGGACGATGCGCG
>CAYFVS010000356.1:0-7908 GCA_964346565.1 uncultured candidatus Brocadiaceae bacterium
CCGGCCTCCAGGTAGCCGCGGTGGATCTGCTCGACCACCTCGGGCCGCTCCAGGTTCCACTTCTCCCCGGCCTGGCCGGCGGGCAGGCCGCGCTCCATCAGGGCGGTGCCCATCGCGCCGTCGCCGACCACCAGCGGCTCCTGGAGCAGTTCGTCAAGTCCCATAGCCCCCTCCCCGGCCGACGGGGTCAGCGCAGCATCCTGCCGGTGGTGCCCATGTTCAGCTTGCCGTACTTGACGCCCTTGAGGCTGATCATGCGGTTCGCCAGGCTGCGCAGGTCCGTGCCTTTGCCGCGCATGATTGTCACCTCCAGGCAGTTATGCTCGTCCACGTGGACGTGCAAGGAGCCGATGATGCGGGCGAACGATTCGTGCTGCACGTCCATCAGTCGGCTTGCGAGCCTCATGCGATGGTGGTCATAGACGAGGAAGACCGCAGCGAAGGTCTCCTTCTCGGGCACCTGCCATTCCTCCTCGACCAGCTTGTGGCGGATCAGGTCGCGCATGGCCTCGGAGCGGTTGGCGTAGCCGAGCCTCTTGATCAGCGCGTCGAAGCGGTCCAGCAGGTCCATGTTCAGCGAAACGCCGAACCTGACGGTGTCCGACATCGGCCTTCCTCCTGTTCTCCCGGTCGGTTCCTATGGCATCAGCTCGCGGATGACGGGCCAGGTGAGCTTCGCGTAGAAGCGATGCCCATCCGGCCCGACCACCAGGCGGACGTTCCCCGCACAGCCGGCCTCCCGGAATATGCGCTCCGCCCTGCCGTATGCCTTGCGGACGCCCTCGATAGGGAATATCTCGTCCTCTTCCCCCGCGACCACCACCAGCCGCCGCGGCGCGATCAGCCCGGCCAAGTCGCCCACCTCGGCCACCCGCAGGATGCCGGGGATGTAGTTGTCGCCGCAGTGCTGGATGCGCATGATGGAGTCGTCATAGGTGCAGAACGAGCACGACGGCACCGCCAGCGCGATTCGCTCGTCCAGGCAGGCTGCGTAGAAGGTGACGGTCCCGCCGCCGGAGTTACCCATGCACCCGATGCGCCCGCTGTCCACCTCCGGCTGATCCTGCAGCAGGTCAACTGCCCGCATCACGTCCCACACCCGCTCGCCAATGACGGTGCGACCAAGCAGCAGGGAGTGGAAGACGGCGTCGAGACAGGTGTGGTCCCAGGTGCTCTCCAGCTCGGTCTCCGCCCTCTCGCCGAAGCAGCGCTGCTCGACGGCCAGCGCCACGAAGCCGTTCCGCACCGCTTGCAGGGCGAAGTCCCGATCACCGGCGATGGACTCCCGGTCCTGCTCGTCGCGGGGCTTGCCGATGGAGATGTGCAGGCCGGGGGAGTGCCCCTGGATGCAGATCATGCCCGGCATGGGGGCCTCACGCCCCTTCGGCACCAGCAGGTGGGCGGGCACGTCGGCGCACTCTTCGGCAGTGAACACGATGCGCATCCGGACATACTCGTCAGTCTCCTCCCGCTCCAGCTCAACCGGTTCCAGCGGCGCGCGGTCATCGGGGAAGCCGCCCACCAGCTCGCGGAGCCGCCCGCGCAGCTCCGACTGCCACGCACCCAGGTCGCCGCCCTGCCAGGCCAGCTCCTGCTGCATCCGACGCATTGAATTCAAGTGGTATTGCGACGGAGCGAAGTAGCGTTCTCTCACTGCGCCCTCCCCCAGAGTGGGTGCACCGGAGCGACGCCGAGGCGCCGCGCAGCGGCCATTATAGCGGCTCGTGCGCCGGGCGAAAGCGCATGGCGCGCCGGCCCAATGATTGAAATGCCCCCGCCGATGCAATAGAGTGGTCTGCGCATCAGATTCCTCCCCGCAAGGACACCCGAGCCATGGACAAACCCTGGGGCGGCCGATTCGAGAAGGACACCGACGAGATGGTCGAGGAGTTCAGCGAGTCCATCTCCGTGGACAAGCGGCTCTACAAGCAGGACATCCGCGCCAGCATTGCCCATGCGGAGATGCTCGCCGATCGTGACCTGCTGTCACAGAGCGAGCTGGCCGAGATAAGGGAGGCCCTGCGGGACATCGAGCGGAGCATCGAGGAGGGCACCTTCGAGTTCCGCGTGCCCCTGGAAGACATCCACATGAACATCGAGGCTGAGCTGATCCGACGGATAGGCGACGCCGGCCGGAAGCTGCACACCGCCCGCAGCCGCAACGACCAGGTGGCGTGCGACTTGCGCCTGTGGCTGAGGGAGGCGGTGGACGAGCTGGGCTCCCTGCTGGCGGACTGCCAGCTCGCCCTGCTGGAGAAGGCGCAGGCCTACCGGGAGGCCGTGGTGCCCGGCTACACCCACCTGCAGCACGCGCAGCCGGTGCTGCTGGGCCACTTGCTGCTGGCCTACGTGGAGATGTTCCAGCGCGACCGGGGGCGCCTGGCGGACTGCCGCGGGCGGGCGAACGTCAGCCCCCTGGGCGCCGGCGCCATGGCGGGCACGTCGCTGCCCATCGAGCCGGCGCAGACGGCGAAGGCGCTGGAGTTCGACGGGGTCTTCTCCAACAGCGTGGACGCGGTCAGCGATCGGGACTTCGCGGTGGAGTTCGTGGCGGCCCTGTCGCTGGTCAGCGTGCACCTGTCCCGGCTGGCGGAGGAGTGGGTCATCTGGTCCGCGCACGAGTTTGATTTTGTTGACCTGGACGAGAGCTTCTGCACCGGCTCCAGCGTCATGCCGCAGAAGAAAAACCCGGACGTGCTGGAGCTGCTGCGGGGCAAGTGCGGGCGCGTGTGCGGAGATCTGAGCGGGCTGTTGATGGTGCTGAAGGGGCTGCCCCTGGCCTACAACCGGGACCTGCAGGAGGACAAGGAGCTGGTCTTCGACGCGGCCGACACGGTCGAGGCTTCCCTGCGCGTGGCGGCCCGGCTCATCCGCACGACGCAGTTCCGCACGGACCGCATGGCCCGCGCCTGCCAGGAGGGCCAGATGGACGCCACCGCGCTGGCCGAGTACCTGGTCGGGCGGGGTGTGCCGTTCCGGGAGGCCCATCGGATCGTGGGGCGGGCGGCGCGCCGGGCCGCCGCCGACGGGGTGAAACTGGAGGACCTGAGCCTGGAGCAGCTCCGCTCCCTGAGCGAAGTCATCGCCGAGGACGTCTACTCGGTACTGGGAGTGCGGAACTGCGTGGAGAACTACCGCTCACACGGCTCCTCCGCCCCCTCCGAGCTGGAACGCCAGATCAAGCTCTGGCGCGAGCGACTCGGCCAGTGAGTTGTTAAGTGCGCGACCTGCGGCACTCGTGGGTCAGCCGACAGCTCAGCAACCTGAGAACTCAGCAACCGACTCCGGTGGAGCACCGAGCATGGCGCCGACCTGCGAATGCGGCCAGCCGCTGTCCCGCGGGGGCCGCGCGCCGGGCATGAAACTCACCTGCCCGGCCTGCGGCCGCGTCTACCAGGTGGTCCGCACGTCGGATGGCCTGGCCCTGGCCGCGCAGCGGGAGCGCGAGGACGGCGCCTGGCCGGCGGACCTCCCGAGCGGCGCAGAGCCGGGCATGGAACTGGAGGAACCCGAGACCGAGGGCGAGATCGAGCAGTTGCTGGCCGAGACAGGGCGGACCGAAGAGGCGCCCCGCGTGAAGCCCTGGGACACCCGGGCCGCGCCACAGCCGACCGCCCCGCCGGTGCGGCACTCCTGGTGGCATTACCTGGCCGCCGCCTGGCTCTACCCGCTGAGGGGGCGGGTGAAGTGGACGCTGCTACTGCTGGTGGTAGCGTACATCTTCGCCCCCTTGGCACCGGTGTCCGGCTACGTGGGCGCGTTGTACCTGCTGGTGCCGCTGTTGATACTCGGCTCGCTGGTGCTCTACGAGTTCGAGGTGATCCGTCAGAGCGGCTGGGAGGGAGAAGGACAGGCGGCACTGCCCGCCTGGGGGGACCTGGCGGGCTCCGTTGTGCACTCCGTCGGCCTCCTGCTGGCGGCCCTGTGCGTATCCGCGCTACCGGCGGTGGCGGTGTACCTGACGGGCCTGGCGCTCGGCCCCCCAGAGTGGTGGGAGGCGGTGACGGTCGCCGGCCTGCTGGTCTCGCTGTTCCTTGCGCCGATCCACGTGCTGGCCGTGGGTATGGCCGAGGACATCGGCGCGCTGAGCCCCATGGTCACGCTGCCCGCCCTGACGCGGATACTGCTGCCCTACACGGTGCTTTGCCTGGTGGCGGTCCTCACGCTGACACCGGCCGGGGTAGCGCTCTACTTCACATACCGGGCGCCCTGGCCGGGTCTGCTGCGCACGTTCGGCGCGCACTTTCTACTGGTCTACGTTCTGACGGCTCTGGCGCGGGCGCTGGGCATGCTCCACTTCGCCCACGCCGACCGCATGGGCTGGCTGCGCGATGCGGAGTGAGCGGAAGCATACTTGCAAGCGGTGGGGCGCAGAGCGGATAATGGAGGCCAACACCTGGGATGCGCTTCCCCCTCTGGAGACGAGGCGATGTCAGAGCCGCTCATCCGGCCGAAGGTGGTCCTGGTGGTGGCCATGGTCTTCTTCGCCCTGGTGGTAGTGCACATCTGGTCCGGCTTGCAGGACGACGACGGGCGCGGGGCCAGGGGCCCGCGGCTCTCGCGGCTGGAGATAGCCGAGCAGGAGGAGCCGGTGGACATCGAGCGCTCCGACGGGGCCGGTGAGCTGAGAGAGCTGATAGCCAGCCGGGCATACCTGCTGACCAATGGAGAGAGGAACGAGCGGCGGGCGACGGCCATCCAGCTCGCCTACCTGACCACCCATCCCCAGGAGAGCGACCGGTTCATGCGCCTGCCCGACGACGTGCGCGGGGAACTGCGCGACGCTCTGACGCGGGGGCTCAACGACGAGGACGAGATCGTCTCGCAGAACTGTCTGGACGCGCTGCTCGGCCTGTGGCGGACCTCCGACAGCCTCGCCGCCACCGAGCAGTTCCGGGAGGGGCTGGCGGCCTACCGCGCCGGACAGATTGACCGGGCCATGGCCGCCTTCGAGAGCGCCGAGGACCTGCGCGGCACGGTGCCGCCCGATCTGTACCGCATGAAGGCGCAGGTCTACCTGCAGCGGCAGCAGCCCGGCAAGGCCCTGGACGCTTGCGCGAGGGCCCTGGCGGCCGAGCCACGGAACTTCCTGGCCCTGCTGATCGTCGCCCACGTCCACCTGCAGCAGGGCGACTATCAGAAGTCGCAGAAGGCCCTGGACACGGCCGAGACCATATACCACCGCCTGCCGCAGGCGGAGGAGCTGCGGGCGCAGATCCGCCGCGGCAGGGGCGAATGAGCCGGCGCTACGCCGTCTCGTTCGAGACGGCGACCAGGCGGGCAAGGGATTGCTCTGCCTTCCCGGTGTCCACCGCTTCCGCCGCCTTCTCGATGCCCGCCCGCAGGGAATCGGCCAGCCCGCCCACGTAGACGGCCGCCCCGGCGTTGAGCAGGACCATGTCCCGCGGCGGACCGGCGCGGCCCTCCAGCACGGAGCGTATGACCGTCGCACTCTCGGCGGCGCTGCCGGCAGCCAGGTCGCTGCGGTCCGCCCGCCGCAGCCCGACGTCTTCGGGCGCGATCCCGCGCACCTCAACCTGCCCGTTCTCCACCACGGCGGTCAGCGTCTCGTCGCAGATGCTTATCTCGTCCATCCCATCCATGCTGTGCACGACCATCGCCCGCTCCGCGCCCAGGTTCCTCAGCACCCCGGCGATGGGCTCGACCAGGTCCTCCTTGAACACGCCGAGAACCTGCCGGCGCGCACCGGCCGGGTTGGTCAGCGGCCCCAGTATGTTGAACACGGTCCGGATGGCCAGCTCCCGCCGCGGGCCGATGGCGTGGCGCATGGCCTGGTGCAGCAGCGGAGCGAACAGGAAGCCGATGCCCGCCTCGCGCACGCAACGCTCGACCAGCGGGGGTTCGGCCTCTATGTTGACCCCCAGGGCCTGCAGCACGTCGGCGCTGCCGAAGCTGCTGGAGGCACCGCGGTTGCCGTGTTTGGCAACCGGCACGCCCGCCCCCGCCGCAACTATGGCGCTGGCGGTGGACACGTTGAAAGTGCCCTTGTGCGTGCCGCCGGTGCCGCAGGTGTCCACCACGTCCAGATCCCCGACGTTGATGCAGGTGGCGGCCTCGCGCATGGCGCGGGCGCAGCCGGTAATCTCGGGTATCGTCTCGCCCTTGATGCGCAACCCCACCAGGAACCCCGCGATCTGGGCGTCGGTGGCGCCCCCGCCCATGATAACCGACATCGCCTCGTGGGCTTGCTCCTCCGACAGGTCGTGCCCCTCGACAACCAGAGCGATGTAATCCTGCAACATGCCGGCTTCCTTTGGTTCCATGGCGCTCCTCTGAGTTGCTGGCCTCGCGGGCCGACATTGTAAACGTGCTTGCCTCGCAGGTCAAAGGCCGTTCCGCTGGAGAGACGGCCCCAGGTTCTGGTATAAGGTTGCCTCACCCCGCAAGGGAGCTCGGACCATGTATGACCTGCACACGCACACGGTATTCAGTGACGGCGTCCTGGTGCCGGCGGAGCTGGCGCGGCGCTGCCAGGCACAGGGCTACCGCGGACTGGTCATCGCGGATCACTGCGACCACTCGAACATCGAGGCGCTCCTGGCGGCGACGGTCGAGTTCTGCGACGCGGTGGCCGGCTACTACGGGGAGATGGAGGTGCTGCCCGGCTGCGAGATCACCCACGTGCCACCCCGGCTCATACCCGGCCTGGTGGCACTGGGGCGCGAGCTGGGTGCGGAACTCGTGCTGGTGCACGGGGAGTCCCCCGTCGAGCCGGTCGCGCCGGACACGAATCTGGTCGCCATCGAGGCGAACTGCGACGTGCTGGCCCACCCGGGTCTGATCACGGCGGAGGAGGTCGAAATAGCCGCCGAGCACGGGGTCCGCCTCGAAATCAGCGGGCGGCAGGGACACTGCCTGGCGAACGGACACGTAGCCCGGCTGGCGCTGGAGGCGGGCGCCCGGCTGAGCTTCGGCTCCGACGGCCACCGGCCGGGGGAGTACCCGACCCGCGAGACCGCCCTGGGGATCCTGCGCGGCGCGGGCCTGACCCCCGAGCAGGCCGAGCAGGTCATGCGCGACAACGCCGCCGTATTCTCCGGCTGACAGCCTGCTGAAGAAGGGGTAGGTCCGGCGTCCCCGCCGGACCAGGCGCGGCGAGACGCCGCGCCCACCCAGTCAGAGGATGAGCCCTTCGGGCTGAACGAGTTCTTCAACAGGCTGCCAGGCCCAACCACTTCGGTCCGGGTTTCCTCAGCACGGAGAACACGGAGCTTGCCCGCCTGCGGCGGGAGCGGCGAGGACTGGGATAATCGCGACAACACCACGTTTACCGGCCTTTGGCGGGGGCAGGACGGGCGCGGGTCCGTGCTTCGTAGTTCATCATTCAGAATTCACAGTTCATAGCTGCTTTGCCCGCCTTCCAGCGCGATCGTGTAGAGGTGGTTGCCGCCGAAATGTGCCCCCGCCCAGACGAGCTGCGACGGGTGGCGGGCGAGTTCGTCCAGCGCAGTCGGGAAGTGAGCGACTTCTTCCTGCGTCCCAGCTTCCAGGACCACAGTCTCGCCGTCCCGCGCGACGGCGCGCAGTCGGACGGCTTCGTCGCCGGGGTCCGCGCGCCCGACAAACTCGTTCGCGTCCCACCCGCCCTTGACTACCTCCAGGCACTCCCCCGTCTCGGCGTCCCACAGGCGCACCCTCTTGTCAAAGGACCCGCTGGCCACGGTCCGCCCGTCCGGGCTGAACGCTACTCTCACCACATAGTCCTGGTGCCCTTCGAGGACGCGCCGGCACCGCCCCGTCTGGGCGTCCCACAGGCGCACCGTTTTGTCATCCGACCCGCTGGCCACGGTCCGCCCGTCCGGGCTGAACGCAACGCTGTCCACCCAGCCCTCGTGCCCTTCGAGGACGCGCCGGCACTCGCCGGTCTCGGCGTCCCACAGGCGCACT
>CAYFVS010000357.1:0-7764 GCA_964346565.1 uncultured candidatus Brocadiaceae bacterium
AGGGCCAGCCGCTGAGCGATGCGCCCCAGCGCGCCGGGCTCGTTGGAGATGTCCACCATCAGGACGGAGTTCTCGACCACCAAGATGCCGGCGTTGCCCAGCACGTGGACGGCATCCTCAGGTCTGTCGGGCACCAGGCGTACGACGGCGTGGTCCACGGCGTCCGCCACCGTTATGGCCAGCAGGTTGATTCCGCGCTTTCCCAGCGCCTCGCATACCTCGGCCAGCGTGCCGGGCTTGTTCTCCAGGAAGATGGAGAGCTGTTGCACCACCTGCATGATCTGCCCTCCCCGCAGAGGGAAACGGGCATAAGCTGGTGCCAGGGAAAGCTTTAGGCGCCTTCCTCGGCCGGCGCCCGCCTGCCCCGGGGGCGCCGCTCACTCAGGGACATGCTAACACGGGGGCAGAGGCAATTCAACACGGCCCGGCTCAGCGACACAAGGTCCGTTGCGGGCGGAATGCGGCCGCTGACGTGTCCATATTTCGGCTCCAGGAGGTCTTGTTTCGTCAGAGGGCTTGAGCAACCGACCTCCCCGTGAAGGGAGCCAGACCTTCGGATGGGTCTGTTCGTCTGAGGGTCGGCCGCCATGAAATACAGTGTAGCCGTATAGTCGCCGCTGTCAAGGGTCCCTGGCCCGCGGTTCGAGTTCCGTTCCCCGAGCCGCACCAGGAACTGCA
The DNA here is from genome assembly GCA_964346565.1 of uncultured candidatus Brocadiaceae bacterium. Classification (GTDB taxonomy): domain Bacteria; phylum Planctomycetota; class Brocadiia; order SM23-32; family SM23-32; genus JAWOCH01. The sequence goes on from CAYFVS010000357.1 coordinate 679, forward strand.
GCCGCGCGCATCCCGCACGGGCAGGACTACGGCGCTCCGCGAAGGCGGGATGAACGCAAGACGCGCCGGCCGGCTCGCTCAGCGCAGGCTGCTCAGGACGGCCCGGTGGACCTCCTCGATGGTAGTCTGCCCCTGGAGGACCTTCCTGGCGGCGTGCATGCGCAGGTCCATCATGCCGTGAGCGACCGCACATTTCTTGATGGTGACGGCGTCGACCTGATCTCGCAGCAGTTGCCGGATGGCGTCGTCAACGACCAGCAGTTCGAACACTCCCGTGCGCCCCCAGTAGCCGGTGCCCATGCACCGCTCGCAACCGACGGCGCGGTAAGCAGGGCGGCGCTCCTTGAGCATGACGCCCAGCGAGTCCAGGCCGTCCTTCTCCAGCATGTAGGGCTCCCGACAGCGCGGGCAGACCCTGCGCACCAGGCGCTGGGCCAACACGGCCGTCAGGCTGGAGGCCAGCAGGAAGGGCTCCACGTCCAGGTCCAGCAGCCGGGCGATGGCCCCCGCGGCGCTGTTTGTGTGGAGCGTGCTGAGCACGAGGTGGCCGGTCTGAGCTGCCTCGATGACCATGTGGGCGGTTTCGGCGTCGCGCACCTCGCCCACCATGATCACGTCCGGATCCTGCCGCAGGATCGAGCGCAGCCCGGAGGCGAACGTCATGCCCTTCTTCCTGCCGGCCGAGAGCTGGGTCACCCCCGGCAGGAGGTACTCCACCGGGTCCTCGACGGTGATGACGTTCCGCCCTGCGCGGCCCACGCTGTGCAGCAGGGCGGCGTACAGGGTGGTGGTCTTGCCGGACCCGGTCGGCCCGGTGCAGAAGAACACCCCGTGCGGCGCTTTGATGATGCGCTTGAGGGACTTGACCATCTTCGGCTCCAGGCCCAGATCCTGAAGCCCGTAGAGGCCGGTGTCGGGGTCGAGGATGCGGATGACGACCCGCTCCCCGTAGTTGGATGGCACGGTGCTGATGCGCAGATCAATGCTGCGCTCGCCCACGTCTATGCTGCTGCGCCCGTCCTGGGGCAGCCGCTTCTCGGCGATGTCCATGGCTGCCATGACTTTGATGCGGGAGGCGATGCGGCTCAGGGCGTGGCTGGGCCATGTGGCAACCGTATGCAGCACACCGTCTATGCGGTAGCGGACGGCAATGCCCTCCGGGCCCGGCTCCACGTGCACGTCGCTGGCCCGCACGCGCAGTCCCTCCCGCAACGTGCGATCGACCAGATCGGTCGCGTCCGGCTCCGTGCTGGTCACGCCGTTGAACAGCTCGGCGCTCAGGTACAGGTACATGAGCCCGGCGACGGCGGCACAGGCGAAGAACCCGTTCAGGGCCCACTGCGCCGTCGTGAAAGGCGGGCCTTCCGCCGGGCGGAAATGCGGCTCGTGCACCAGAGCGGCGTGCACGGCAACCACCACCAGCAGCAAGCCCAGCCCCCACATCATGCGCACGCGCCCCGCCTCGCGCAGGTGCAGGGCGGGCAAAGCGGCCCACAGAATGACCAGCCCCGTCAAGATCCTGGCCCCGCCGCCGACAACCTGCAGAACCAGGGGCACCCGCCGGGAAGCCACTAACTGGCCGTCCTGCAGCACCCCCACCGCCTCCGCCACGCCGAGCCAGCCCACGACGATGAGCGAGAACCCGACGACTGCCATTGCCGCCAGCGACAGACGGGCGGCCCATAGTCGCCCCGAACCCGGGCCGGGCATGGTGGCGTACTCCAGGTCCACCATCAGGCCCTCGCCGGCCTGGCCACCGTCATCCCCCGGGGTGGCGCCGACTGCCTCGTCTTCCTCAGGCGGGAACGAATCCACCGGCAAAGTCCCCGACCGTCCGCGTAGATACCGCCTCAACTCCGCCCATCTGCCAGATGGATTACGGCCCATCCGGTAGGCCTCCCGCCTGCGTTACGTCGGCAGTGCCGGACACGTCTGGTCCGCGCCGCGGCGAGCCTGTCCGGAACATGTGCAGTGACCAGGCTTGCCGAAGCTCCGTTGGGATTATAGCAGGAAGCGAATCCGGATTCCATCCGAGGCGCCCATGCGTTCGTCGTCGGGCGCGGCGGCCGCTATAATGTGCCCCCGCGCGGAGCCGCCCCGTTCGACACAAGCACGGTGGAGTGCCTGCTGCCATGCAATCCGCAGAGACTGCCATAGCCGCCGCCCTCGCCGCGCACCTGCCGCTGGGCGAGCTGGAACTGCTGGAGCTGCTCGAAACGCCCCCTTCGCCGCAGATGGGGGACTGCGCCCTGCCGTGCTTCGCGCTGGCCGGCCGCCTGAAGCAGCCCCCCCGGCAGATAGCGGCCGACCTGGCGGATAAGGTAGGCCTGCCGGACGACGTGCTCCGGGTGCAGGCAGAGGGGCCGTACCTGAACTTCTTCCTGGACCGTCCCCGCGCCGCCGAACGCGTGCTACGGCGCATCAGGGCCGAGGCCGACGCCTACGGAGGCGCCGAGCTGGGGCGGGGCAGGACGGTCGTCATCGAGTTCAGCAGTCCCAACATCGCCAAGCACCTGGGCGTGCATCACCTGCCCTCGTCGGTGATCGGGATGTCCCTGTGCCGGCTGTTTGACGCGCTGGGCTACGAGGTGGTGGGGCTGAACTTCCTGGGCGACTGGGGAACCGGGTTCGGACGTCTCATCGCCGCGATCGAACGCTGCAGCATCGAGGAACCCCAGGAGCTGACGGTCGGCGACCTCCAGGACCTCTACGTCCGCTACAGCCAGGAGGCCGAGGACGAGCCCGAGCTTCAGGAGGCGGCCCGTGCCGCCTTCCGGCGCCTCGAAGAGGGTGACCCGGAGGCCACCAACGCCTGGGAGGGGATCCGGGAGGTGAGCCTCAGGGAGTTCGCGCGTGTCTACGGGAAGCTGGGCATACGCTTCGACGCCTATACGCCGGAGAGCATGTACCGGGACAAGATCCAGCCGCTGCTCGGCCGGCTTCTGGCCGACGGGCTGGCAGAGCGCAGCGAAGGAGCCCTGGTGGTGCCCCTGGAGGAGAAAGGGCTGCCCCCCTGCATGGTGCAGAAGAGCGACGGCGCCAGCCTCTACGTCACGCGCGACATCCCCGCCGCCGAAGACCGCTGGGAGAGGTACCGGTTCGAGCGGGCGCTCTACGTGGTGGGCAACGAGCAGAGCCTCTACTTCCAACAGCTCCGGGCGGTCCTGGACAAGATGGGGCACCGGTGGGCGGACCGCATCATGCACGTCAACTTCGGGTTGCTCAAGTTCGTGGACGCCGACACGGGCGAGGCGCGCGTCGGCAGCACGCGCCGCGGGGAGGTCCTCCTGCTGGAGGAAATCCTCGACGACGCGGTGTGCAGGGCTCGGCTCAAGATCGAGGGCAACCGGGAGCGGTTCGACGCCGAGGCGGACCTGGACGAGCTGGCCGCCCGGGTGGGCATCGGGGCGGTGATCTTCCGTCAGCTCGCCACCCGGCGCACGAGCGACATCGTGTTCGAATGGGACCGGGTGCTGGACTTCGAGGGCGACACAGGGCCGTACGTGCAGTACGCCCACGCCCGTCTGTGCAGCATCCTGCGCAAGGCCGGCCAGCAGGTGAGCGAGGCGGTGGACTTCTCCCTGCTGGAGTTGCCGGAGGAGTGGACGCTGGTCCGGCACCTGGGGCGCTTCCCGAGCACGGTGCGCCGTGCCGCCGAGCTGTACGAACCATCGCTCATCGCGACGTACCTGCTTGAACTCTGCGCCGACTTCAGCACATACTACAGCGTCGGCATGCCGGATCCCGAGCGGCGCGTGCTGTGCGAGGACCGGGACGTGCGGGCGGCCCGGCTGCTGCTGGTGGATGCCATGCGCCATGTCATCCGCAACGGCCTGGAGCTGCTGGGCGTTTCGGCCCCGGAACGCATGTGAATGCCGGTCCACCCGCTTGCACCGGCGGGAGGTCCCCGTGAGCGAGCTGAGAGCGGTCTTCTTCGACGTGAACGACACTCTGTGGGACCGGACCGCCTGCGACCAGCAGGTCATGCAGATCGTGGTGGACCGCTACGCGGAGCACTTCCCGGAGGACGACGCGGAGCCGGTCATACGGCGCTTCAACGCCGTCCTGTTCGAGCTTTTCGGCCGCCATCACATGCGGGAGCGGCGCAGCCTGTCCCACCGTCGGCGCTTTGAGGCCCTTCTGGACGCCTACGGCGTGCCGGGGCGCGCACTTGCCCGCGAGATGGCGCGCACCTTCGACACCACCCGCCGGCTCATGATGCGGCAGTTCCTGCGCCCCGAGGCGCTCAAACTGCTGTGGCGGCTGGGCCACCGCAAGCTGCAGCGCGGCGTCATCATGAACGGCCAGCCGGCTGTGCAGCGGCACCTGCTGCAGACCCTGGGCCTGCGCCAGCACCTGGACCACACGCTGCTGGCCGAGGTGGAAGGGCACCACAAACCCGACGTGCGGCTGTTCCGCCGCACGCTGGAGCTGCTGGGGCTGGACGCCGAGCAGATGCTCTACGTGGGGGACAGCCCCCTGACAGACATCCTGGGCGCGGCGCGCGCGGGCATTCCCACTGTGTGGTTCAACCCCGGGCAGCGACGCCTGCCCAGGGGCTGGCCCACCCCTGACTTCACCATCCATGACCTGGCGGAGCTGTACGGCGTGATCGAGGTGTGAACTCGCTCGGCCCTCCGCATCGCCGCCAGGCTGCACAGCGCCCAGGCCACGGTCCGTGCCTGCAACGACCGGCCTACCGACAGCAGTCCCCTTCCCACCAGAGACAGCGCCATAAGGTAGAGCGCGATCAGCAACATCACCCCGACCTGCCACTTCATCGCCTGCCTCTGCCTCCTGGCCGGTTCTATGGCGCCCTCAGGCGCCGCCGCGGGCGTAGTAATCCGGGTCTTCGGTCAGGTCGGCGCGGACCTCCTCGAACATCGGCTCCAGCACCGAGCTTTCCCATGCCCGCTCCGTGTATGGCGAGGACTTCATCCTCTCGATCTCCCGCTCCAGCTCCTCGCCGCGGTAACTGCCGTAGATGTGCAGCGAGTCGGACACGTCCACGTACCGCCCCGGAGCCACGGGCGCGCCCAGCCGCTCCGCCAGGCGTCCGGCCAGCCGCGCCTGCACGTCGGTGAGCGCGAACACGTTCATAAACCACGCCTTGTAGAGGTCGCGCGAGCGCCAGTGGGTGTTCACGTTCAGCAGGTAGCCCTCCCCCCCGGCGGGCAGCAGCCTGGCCCACAGGCGCTGGAGGCAGGGCGGGTCGTCGGTGCCCGGATCGCAGTGCGGGATCCAGGTTATCGCCTGCGCACGGCGGCTGTGAGGCACCTCGGCCAGCTTCGAGACGATGTACTCCACCTGATCCACGGCGGGAAACTGCGGCCCGGCCTCCGGCTCGGCCAGATCAAGCAATGGGCGGTAGGCGAACAACCGCTGGTGGTAGGTGTAGGTCCACTTGCCCGCAGCCGGGTCAATCCAGTGGTCGTGGATGCCGTCCACCACCCCCTGGCGAGAGACCTCCAGGTCAGTCGGCCCGCCGGGGAAGTTCTTGTGGATGCGCGGCTCCGACATCGGGCGGCGCACCTCGACCATCACCGTGGCGTCCAGGCTGGGCGGGTCCGCGGGCTTGTCGTACTCGGTGTGCACCTCGACGCCGTGGTCCCAGACGGCCAGGACCGCCTTCTCCCACGCCTCCGGCAGGTTCTCCCCCGCCACGCTCAGCACCGGTATGTCGCCGCCTTGCCTGTCCGCCATGACCGTCCCCCCGTTCGTGCAGCCGCCGCGAGTGTAGCACCGCAAGCCCCCCCGCGCAAGCCGTAGCGGTTGCGGCCGGGGGACCCCTGTGATATACACAAAGCCCTCCGGGTCTCGGGGGCACTTGCACAGGGGCTCAGCCAATGTTCGACAGCTTCTTCGCGCCCGCTTCGGTGGCCGTCATCGGCGCCAGCCGCAGCCCCGGCAAGGTGGGCTACGACATCGTCGAGAACCTGATAGAAGGCGGCTTCGATGGACCCCTCTTCCCCGTCAACCCCAAGGCCGACGAGATACTCGGGTTGACCTGCTACGAGTCGGTGACGGACATCCAGGAGGACGTGGAGCTGGCCGTCGTCGTCATCCCCGCCCGGTTCGTCCCCGACGCGGTGGCCCAGTGCGGGCAGAAGGGCATCGGGGCGGTCATCGTCATCTCGGCCGGCTTCAAGGAGTCGGGCGAGGAGGGCGCCGAGCTGGAGCGCGAACTGGCTGAGGCCTGCCGGCGTCACGACATCCGCTGCATCGGCCCGAACTGCCTCGGCGTCATCAGCCCCGTCACGAACCTGAACGCCTCCTTCGGCGCCACCATGCCCCGGCCGGGCAACATCGCCTTCTTCAGCCAGTCAGGCGCCCTCGGCACAGCCATACTGGACGTGGCCGTGGGGGAGGACATCGGCCTGAGCCGCTTCATCAGCTACGGAAACAAGGCCGACGTGGACGAGACGGACCTCATCGAGGCGCTCGGCCGGGACCGGGAGACCGACGTCATCCTGGGCTACGTCGAGAGCATTGACGACGGCCGCAAGTTCATGGATGTGACGGCCCGCGTCACGCGCGAGAAGCCCGTCATCATCTTCAAGAGCGGCCGGACGAACGCCGGCGCGCGGGCGGCCTCCAGCCACACGGGCAGCCTGGCCGGGGCGGACAGCGCCTACGCGGCGGCCTTCGAGCAGTGCGGCGTGTTCCGGGCCCGCAGCGTCGCGGAGTTCTTCGACTATGCCCGCGCCTTCGCCTGCCGCAAGCTGCCCGCCGGACCGGGCCTGGCCATCGTGACCAACGCGGGCGGGCCGGGCATCATCGCCACCGACGCCGTCGAGCTGTCCCGCCTCCAGATGGCCGAACTGACCGAGGACACGCAGCAGGCCCTGTCCGAGCAACTGCCGCCACAGGCCAACACGCACAACCCCGTGGACGTGCTGGGCGACGCCGCGGCGCAGCGATACCGCCTGGCCCTGGAAGCCGTCTCGGAAGACCCGAACGTCCACGCCGTCCTCACCATCCTCACCCCCCAGACCTCCACCCAGGTGGACCAGACGGCCACCGCCGTGGCCGACGTGGCCACCGGCACCGAGAAGCCCTTCCTGACCTCGTTCATGGGCAGCGCAT
>CAYFVS010000358.1:0-30339 GCA_964346565.1 uncultured candidatus Brocadiaceae bacterium
CGCCGAGTGGAACATCCGCAACGTGCCGAAGGTCGTCGGCGGCGTCACGGCGAACTGCACGCGGGCCGCCGCCGAGTTCTACGGCCAGGTGGTGGACAGCGTCGTGTCCGTCTCCAACAGCAGCGTGGCCGAGATGGTCAAGCTGCTGGAGAACACCTACCGCAGCGTCAACATCGCCATGGTGAACGAGCTGGCGCTGATGTGCCACGAGCTGGGGGTTGACGTGTGGGAGGTGGTGGACGCCGCGCGCACCAAGCCCTACGGGTTCCAGGCGTTCTACCCCGGCCCCGGCCTCGGCGGGCACTGCATTCCCGTGGATCCGTTCTACCTGGCGTGGAAGGCGCGGCTGCACGGCTTCGAGCCTCGCTTCATTGACCTGGCCGGGCGGATCAACGCCTCCATGCCCCGCCACGTGGTCGAGCGTTTGGCGGAGCTGCTCAACCGGGAGCGAAAACCCGTGAACGGTTCCCACGTCCACGTGCTGGGGGTTGCCTACAAGCGGGACGTCTCCGACACCCGCGAGTCTCCCGCCCTGGTCATCATCGAGGACCTGCTCAAGCGCGGCGCCGTCCTCACCTACACCGACCCCCACGTGCCGAGCGTCACGCTGCCGGACGGGACGCGGCTGGACTCGACGCCCCTGGAGGAGACCAACCTGCCGCAGTGCGACTGCGTCCTCATCGTCACCGACCACGCAGCCTTCCCATGGGAGCGCATCGTCGCCGAGGCGCCGCTCATCCTTGACGCGCGCAATGCCCTGCGCGACTGGCCGCAGAACCACGTGCACAGGATCTGAGTGGGGGACTCAACATGGCTCAGCGCACGGTCATCACTGGCGGAGCCGGGTTCATCGGGTCGCACCTGTGTGACTACTTCCTGGAGCAGGGACACGAGGTCATCTGCCTCGACAACCTGATCACCGGCTCCCGGCGTAACGTGGAACACCTGTCCGGCCGGGAGAGGTTCCGGTTCGTCAGCCACGACGTCACCAACTACATCGGCATCGGCGGCGAGGTGGACAACGTGCTGCACTTCGCCTCCCCTGCCAGCCCGGTGGACTACCTGGAGTACCCCATCCAGACCCTGAAGGTCGGCGCCCTGGGCACGCACAAGGCCCTGGGCCTGGCCAAGGACAAGGGCGCTCGCTTCCTGCTGGCCTCCACCAGCGAGTGCTACGGCGACCCGCAGGTCCATCCCCAGCCGGAGGACTACTGGGGGAACGTCAACCCCGTCGGCCCGCGCGGGGTCTACGACGAGGCCAAGCGCTACGCCGAGGCGCTGACCATGGCCTACCACCGGGTGCACGAGGTGGACACGCGCATCGCGCGCATCTTCAACACGTACGGGCCGCGGATGCGCCTCTACGACGGACGGGCCCTGCCCACCTTCTTCCGCCAGGCACTCGAGGGCGAGCCGGTCACCGTTTACGGCGACGGGTCGCAGACGCGCAGCTTCTGCCACGTCAGGGACATGGTCCGGGGCATCGCCGCCCTGCTGGAGAGCCAGGAGCACCGCCCCGTCAACCTGGGCAATCCCGACGAGATAACCATCCTGCAGCTCGCCGAGGAGATCATCGAGCTGACCGGCTCCGATAGTGACATCGTCTTCGGACCGCTGCCCAAGGACGACCCCCAGGTGCGCCAGCCCGACATCACCCGCGCGCGGGAGGTGCTCGGCTGGCAGCCGGAGGTGGAGCGGCTGGAAGGGCTGCGCATGACGCTGGACTACTTCCGCGCCGCCGTCGCCGAGGACGCAGGACGAGACGCGGATTAACGTGGATAGACACTGACTGCAGCAGAAGCCGCAGATGAACGTAGATGGACGCGGATGGAAGGGCAGGAATGCCACTATTGTCCTGCCGTTCATCCGTGCGAATCCGTGTCTGCTGAGCCACGCCTGGACGGAGCGAAGCAGTGGCCGCTGAGAAGGGATTCGACCGGTTCATGGTCGTCACCACCGCCGTCCTGCAGGAGGCGGAGATCGAGGGGTACCTCGGCCCGGTGATCGTGCGTGCTGGTTAGTTGTCGGGTTGCTGAATTGCTGAGTTGGCGGGACCCGGCAACTCAGCAACCCAACAACTCAGCAACTTAACGGCCCGGCAGTCGTCATGGAGGTAGGATTCGTCCTGGCAGTGGCCGCGCTGGCCTTCCTGGGGCTGGGTTTGTGGCTGGCGTGCCCGGTTTACGTTTACCTGGACGCGGTTCGGCGCCGGATGCCGCATCCGGTGCTGTGGGCCCTTGGCGCGCTGTGGTTCGGGCCGTTCGGGCTGGTCGCCTACCTTGTGGACCGCCCGCCCTCGGTGCGGGTCAAGTGCCGCCACTGCCGCAAGAGCATCCTGATCACGGACCGGGAGTGCCCTTATTGCGGCCGCCGGCAGTAGCGGCGTCGCGCCGGGTGGCGCCCGAGGGCCGGGCGGCGTATAATCCCCACTTGTTGCCCCACGCGGGCAGAGCGGCCGTCACATTCCCCCCGAATAGCAGAATGCAACCATGAACGTGCTGGTCACAGGCGGAGCGGGCTACGTGGGCAGCCACGCGGTGCGGGCGCTGGGCGAGGCCGGGCACCGGCCCGTGGTGCTGGACAACCTGTCGGAGGGGCACCGCTCGGCGGTCGGCGACGCGAAGCTCGTCGCGGGCGACCTGAAGGACGAAGACCTGATACTGGCGGCGCTGGGGGAGGCCGAAGCGGAAGCGGTCATGCACTTCGCCGCGAGCGCCTACGTGGGTGAATCGGTCGAGAACCCGCAGAGGTACTACTTCAACAACGTCGTCAACTCCCTGACGCTGCTGCGCGCCATGCGCCGCCGGGGGGTGGACAAGTTCGTGTTCTCCAGCTCCTGCACGCTCTACGGCGTGCCGGAGCAGGTGCCCATCACCGAGGACCAACCCGTGCGGCCCATTAACCCCTACGGGCGCACGAAAGCGACCGTCGAGTGGGCCCTGGGGGACTACGCCGAGGCATACGGCCTGCGCTATGCGTCGCTGAGATACTTCAACGCCGCCGGCGCGGCGCCCGACGGCAGCATCGGAGAGGACCACGACCCGGAGACCCACCTGATACCGCTGGTCATGCAGGCCGCGCTTGGGCAGCGGGACAGCGTGACGATCTTCGGCAGCGACTATCCAACTCCCGACGGCACGTGCATCCGGGACTACGTGCACGTGATGGACCTGGCTTCGGCGCACGTGATGGCGATGGAAGCGCTGGATGAGCGTCCAGTGATGATCTACAACCTGAGCACGGGGCAGGGGCACTCGGTGCGGGAGGTCGTCGAAGTGGTCAAGGCGGTGGCCGGCCGCGACTTCCCCCTGGTGGAGGGCAAGCGACGGCCTGGGGACCCACCGGAGCTTGTGGGCTCGCCCCGGAAGGTGCACTCCGAGCTGGAATGGGAGCCGCGGTATCCGGAGCTGGAGACCATCGTCGAGCACGCCTGGCTGTGGCACTCAGCCCATCCGGACGGTTTTGGCGACTGACCTGCGCGGTCGCTGGCTCAGAAGTCGGCCTGTAGGCTGCGCAGCTTCTCGTCCGGGCCGATCACCACCAGGCGGTCCCCCTCCTCGATGACGTCGGTGGCGTGGGGCAGGTCATTGACGTGGTGTTCGACCTTCTCCTGTCCGTCGGGGCCGGTGGTGACCTCGCGGGACTTGATGGCCACGACGTTCAGCCCGTAGCTGTTGCGGAAGTCAAGCTCGCGCAGGGTCTTGCCGACGAACTCGCGCTTGGCCTTGACCTCGGCCAGTGCGTGTCCGCTGGTGATGGGCGCTATGACCTGGATGCCGGGCATCATGACCTTCTGGGCGACCTGTCGGGCCATCTCCTTCTCCAGGCTGATGACGGTGCTGACACCCATTGCCTCCAGTATCTGGGCCTGGTTCTGGTCAATGGCCCGCACCCAGATGTCGCCCGCGCCCAGCCGCTGCAGCACGGCGGTGATCAGCAGTCCGGCCTCGATGTTGCGCCCGATGCAGACGATGGCCAGGTCCAGTTCCTGCAGGTTCAGCTTGCGCATGGCGAACTCGTTGGTGGCGTCCAGGCACACTGCCCGCGCAACGCGCTGGTCGGCCTGCTCGACCAGGTCTTTGTCGGCGTCCACGGCCAGCACCTGGGCGCCCAGTTCGGCAAGTCGCACCGCCAGCCCCAGGCCGAAGCGGCCCAGACCGAAGACGCCCACCTGCTGCACCTGCGATCTCTGCCGTTGCTCGTCGCTCATGGTGACCTCAGTGCTTTCTCAAGCTCTCCAGGTAGCGGCCGTGCACGCCGTCCTGCGAGCGGCGCAGGAACTTCACAAGGTACATCGCCTCCGGGCTGGCGTCCGGATCGTTCTCGATCTGTTCATATACCCGTGAGCGGTTCAGCTCCCGCGTGCGGTAGATGGCCTTGTATGCCTCCCACAGCTCCTCGATGGTCCTCTCCTCGTAACCCGCCCGGCCCAACCCTATCTCGTTGACGCCCCGGACGCGGGCGGGGTTGCCCTCGACTATCATGAACGGCGGCACGTCCTGCACAATGCGCGTCAGCCCGCCTATGTAGGCGCGCTTGCCGATGGTCACGAAGGGGTTGACGGCCGTGCCCCCGGCCAGTTGCGCGCCCGTCTCCACGTGGCAGTGACCGCCCAGAAGCACGGCGTTGACCAGTATCACGTCGTGCTCGATGTGACAGTCGTGCGCCACGTGGGAGCAGATCATGAAGTAGTTGCGGTTGCCGATGCGGGTGACGCCGTTGCCGGTGACCGTGCCGATGTTGACGGTCACGTACTCGCGAAACACGTTGTCGTCGCCGATGATCAGTTCGGTGTTCTGGCCGTGGTATTTCAGGTCCTGGGGGGCAGTTCCGAGCGTGACGTATGGACCCACGATGTTGTTCTCGCCCATGGTCACGGCGCCCTCGATGTGGCAGCCGTGGCCGATGGTGCAGTCGTCGCCGATGGTCACCTCGGGTCCGATGCAGGCGTGCGGGCCGATCTCGACGTTCTTGCCGATCTTCGCCCCGCCATCCACCACGGCCGTCGGGTGCACCTTCATCAGTGTGCTCTCCGTCCTTTCCGGGCGTATCCTCAGCCGAGGGCAGCTGAGCTGCATCGCTCAGAGGCCATCACAGTGCGTCTGCGTCCACGAGCATGAAACTCATCTCGGCCTCGCAGGCCAGCTCGCCGTTGACCGTTCCCCGGCCCTTGACCAGCGCGGTGCGCGAGCGCACTCGCACCGACTCCACCTCCAGCAGGAGCTGGTCCCCGGGGCTGACCGGGCGGCGGAGCTTGGCGTTGCTCAGGCTGACCAGCAGGCAGACCTTGCCGGTGTGCTCCAGCTTCCGCAGCAGCAGCAGCCCGGCGGTCTGTGCCAGCGCTTCCAGTTGCAGCACGCCGGGCAGGATGGGGTAGTCCGGGTAATGGCCCTGGAAGTAGGGCTCGTTGATCGAGCAGTTCTTCACGGCGACGATCCGGTTCTCCCCTTCGGTGCGCAGCACGCGGTCCACCATCAGGAAGGGGTAGCGGTGGGGCAGCACCCGGCGTATCTCCATCACGTCCAGGTACTCTTCTGCGCCGACTTCCCTCTCCATCAACTGGTGCAGTCGCCGGGCGAGGGCGGTGTTGAGCCGATGGCCGCTGCGCACCGCCACGACGCGGGCCTGCACGTCCGCCCCGACGAAGGCCAGGTCGCCCAGCAGGTCCACCAGCTTGTGTCGGACGGCTTCGTCGGGGAAGATCAGCTCTGCCGGCTCGCCGCTGCGCGGCTTCTTCACCGAGCCATCCCTGCACAGCACGAAGGCGTTCTCGTCTGTCACCCCGCCCCCCAGCGAAAGGCGGCGGAACTCCTCGTAGTCCTCCCCCAACCCAAAGGTCCGCGCCGGGGCAAGTTCCTCCATGAAGCTCTCCGGCGTCACCGAGATGGTGTATGCCTCCGTGGGGTGGTAGCCCTCGTCGAAGTCCAGCACGTAGCTGACCGTGAGGCCCTCTTCCTGGGGCATGGCCACGATGGTCGCATGGCCCTGGGGCACGCTGACCGTCTGTTCCAGCCCCAGCAGGGGGCGTTCCGCGTTCTGCTCAACCAGGCCGGCCTCGCGCATTGCCTCAGCGTAGGCCAGCGCGCTGCCCCCGAGGGCGGGCAGCTCGTCGGAGTCCATCTCCACTATCAGGTTGTCCACCCGCAGCGCCACGCACGCGCTCAGCAAGTGCTCGATGGACTTGATCTCGACATCGTTCCAGGCCAGGGTCGTGCAGCGGTAGCCGTCGGTGAGGGCCTCCAGATTGGCGGGCACCACGGGGCTGTCGGGCAGGTCGCTACGCGTGAACAGATACCCGGTGAACGCCTCGGCAGGACGCAGGCGGACGTTGATCTGCTGTCCGCTGAACAGGGCGGCGCCCTCCAGCTCCACTGTTTCGCCTATGGTTCTTTGCGGCCGGGCCATGTCACCTTGCTTCGCTGGGGTTCCTTCACCACGGAGGCACGGAGAACACCGAGAACTCAAGAAGCAACCACGACGACACGAAGAGCACAACGAAAGCAGACCTGGCACGACAGGATGCCACGGACGCACAAGGCTTCATCTGCGTCCTCCCTTCCGGCGCTGTTCGTCCCTGTTGCTCCGCCGTTCGCCCCTGGTCGTGGTCGGCAATCTGCCGTTCTCCGTGTCACCCGTGGTCTGCCGGACGTTCCAGCAACACGAAACAGCGACAGACTGAGCGGAGGCTGCCAGCAAGTCACTTCGTCTCGACCGGGCCGGCATAGCCTGCGTTGACCCGCTTCACCACGGCGTCGCTGATGTCCAGCACGGGGCGGGCGTAGAGCACCTCCGTGGTGGCCAGCAACAGGCTCTGCTCCACGCTCTGCGCTCCGCTCAGGTCAAGGTTTTGTTTCTTCAGCACCAGGTCCAGGCCGTTCTGCTCGGCATGTGCCTTCACGGCTTCGGTGATGGCCGCGAACATCTCGCGAGCAGCCTGGTTGTGATGCTCGGCGATCTCCGTCTCGAACTCGCTGCGTGTCTCTTGCAGATCCTGCAGCGCGTCGGACATTTCGCGCTGCTTCTGTGCCCGCTGTTCGGTGTCGGGCGGCAGATTTTCATACTCGTTGCGCAGCACCTGGAGCTGCTCCCCCATCTTGGTCAGCGTCCTGCGCATACGGTCCATCATACGCATGCGCTCCTCGGTGGAGTCCTGCCATCGTCCGCTCTTTCGCATGATCTCAGACATGTCCACGACAGCGATGCGCAACGCGGGCGTGGCGGCGGGTGCGGCGGCCTTCTGAGTCGCCTCGGCCGCGCCCCAGGCGACGGCACAGACAACGGCCAGCCCAAGGGCGAGAGGTGCTGCTCTGGCAAACCTGTGCATAGCGGGGGTCCTTTCGGTAGGGAAAAAGCGACTAATACTCTACGCGGACACCGCGTCGGAGTCAAAACCTGCGCTCTGCGCCCAGGGCGAAGTGGAAGTTCTGCGTCTCGTCCTCGTCCTCTTCCCTCAGGGCTGTCGCCAGGTCCACCTCCAGGGTCGCCGGGCCGAGGAACATCATCCGCCAGCGAACACCAACCCCCACCGACAGGCGCAGCTCGTCCCATCCGCTGAAGACTTCGTCGGCTTCCTCCTGCACGTAGCCCGCGTCCATGAAAGTGACCAGCCGCAGCCCCTGGTCCTCCGCCAGGGGCAGGCTGTACTCCAGCGACCCCACCAGCAGCGACTCGCCGCCCACCTGGTCTCCGGTGGTCGGGTCCACCGGCGAGACACCCTCGTAATCGAACCCTCGCAACGTGCTTATGCCGCCGGCGTAGAAGCGCTCGAAGACGGGCACCCGGCCGTCGTAGCTGTCCACCACGCCCAGCCGCCCCCGCACGCCCAGCACGTGCTTGCCCCGTCCCTGTTTCTCGCGCACGGTCCAGTGCTTCTCGCCGCGCAGGATGACCTTGACGGTTTCCACGTCGTCGCCGGCCACCTCCAGGGCGCCGCTGGCCGCGTACCCGGTGGTGGGGGCGAAGCGGCTGTCGCGGCGGTCGGTGCTCAGCTCGAACTCCACGTACGGCTTCGAGTGTGTGTCCTCGTCCTGCTGGATGTCCAGCGCCGCGTCGTCGGGCACGTCGTCTATGTCTATCCTCTCGTAGCCCACGGTGACGGCCCGGCGGGCGAACTTCGACAGCCGTTGACCCACCGACAGGGCGACGCCGGTGCGCGACTCGTCGAACTCGTTGCGCGCTATGCCGCGGGAGAAGAGCTGCGCCCCGAAGCTGTACTCGCTGTTCCACACCGCCGGGTTCTGGAAGGAGATGGAATACTGGAAGCGCTCCGTGCCGGCCTGCAGCATGATGGAGAGCCGATGGCCGCCGCCGCGGAAGGCGTTGCCGCGCCACAGGTCGTTCCAGCTTGACGGCCAGTTCCAGAAGTCGAAGTTCTCCTCGGTCAGCGAGACCTGGCCGATGACGCCGGATTCGCTGCCCACCCCCGCCCCGAGCATGAGACGCCCCGTGGGCCCCTCCTTGACCCGCACGACGGCGTCGCGCATACGGCCCTCGTCCGGCTCGAGGGTTATCTGCACCGCCGGTTCGCCCTCGGCGTAGAAGTAGCCCGTGTTGCGCAGCAGGTTCTCGCTCTCCTCCAGTCGGCTGCGGCTGGCCACCTGGCCGGGGTAGAAGTTCAGGTTGCGCCGCACCACCGGCTCCTTCGTCTTCGTCAGCCCCCGCACCTCGATGCGCCGCACGTAGACGCGCTCGCCTTCGTTGATGCGGAAGCGCGCCGCCACCTTCGTGCCCCGCTCCGGGAAGAGGGGCAGCCCCTCCAGGTTGCCCTTCCGTTCGGTGACGTCCAGGTGCCCCTGGTCGCCGTAGAGCTCCTCGATCACCCGCAGGGCTTCCTGCATCTCCGACGGCCGATAGGCCTCGTCCGGCTGCAGGCCGGTGGCCCGCAGCAGCTCTGAGTCCCGGAACAGCGTGTTCCCCTCGAAGGAGACCGAGCCCACAGTGTAGAGAGGTCCCTCCTGGACCACCACGTGGAGCGTGGCCCGGCTCATGTCCTCGCTGAAGGTCGCGTGGCCGCTCACGCGCACGTCCAGGTAGCCCTCCTCCCGGTAGAGGTCCTCCACCCGCGGCAGGTCGTTCTCGAAGACGTCCCCCTTGTACCAGCCCGGCCAGAGGAAAGCCGGCCAGCGGCGCTGCCGGCTGCGCATCGCGTCGCGGATCTCGTCGCAGTCCACCTCCCGGTTGCCCTCGCAGACGATCTGCTCGACATAGGTGCGGGGGCCCTCGCTGACGTAGAAGACCAGCAGGCGCTCCTGCTCGCTCACCTCGAGGGCGCCCTCGGCGGTGGCGGCCGCGTAGCCCTCCTCGCGGTAGGCCCGCCGGATGCTCTGCCGGGCCAGCAGGACGTCCGCGCGGCTGACCACATCGTCCGCCGGGAGTTCGGCCAGCTCCCGCAGACGGCGCGCGCTGAAGCTGTCGTGTCCCTCGAAGCGGACCTCGGTGATGGCCACGCGTTCGGCCAGGCTCAGGATCAGCTCGACGTTGCCTTCCTCGGCGGGTTCGAAGCGGTAGGACAGCGTCCCGTAGGCCTCCCCTTCGTTCCACCGGGCGACCGCCTCCTCCAGGTCCTCCGCGCTGTAGGCCATACCCTCCCGCAGGCCAAGGGTCTCGAGGACGCGGTCCCGGCTGAGCATCTGGTTGCCGGTGAGGTTGATGCGGCTGATCCTGGGCTGTTCGGCCTGGCCGAGGGCGGGGCCGCAGGCCAGAAGCGCCATCAGGACCAGCCCCCCGACGAGACGCCACCGACGCTGAGACCCACGGGGGCTCTGGTTCATGGGCTGTGGCTCAACGGAAGTTGGGCTGCGTGGTGCGCGACTCGAACCGCAGGTAGCGCTTCTGGAACACCAGGCGCACCAGGCCGACCGGCCCGTTGCGCTGCTTGGCGATGATCAGGTCCGCCTGGGTGCCGGGTATCTCGCCGTCCTCCTCCTCGCCCGGCTCGTAGGGTCGGTGCAGCAGCAGGACGACGTCGGCATCCTGCTCGATGGCGCCGCTCTCCCGCAGGTCGCTCAACCGGGGACGCCGCTGCTCCTGCTCGACGCGCCGGCTGAGCTGGGCTATCGCGACCACGGGCACCTCCAGCTCGCGGGCCAGAGCTTTGAGCCCCTGGCTGATCTCCGCCACCTCGGTGGCCCGGTTCTGGCGGCTGGTGTTGGGGGTGAGCAGTTGCAGGTAGTCCACCACTATCAGCTCCACCGCGTGCTCATGGGCCAGCCGGCGGGCCATCGCCCGCAGGTCCATGATGCGCAGGATGGCGGCGTCGCTTATGTAGAGGGGCAGCCCGACCAGTTCATCGAGGGACTGCTCCATGCGCCGCCATTCCTTCTCCGAGAGGGTGCCCCGGCGGAAGTCGTGGGTGTCCAGCCTGTTGTGGATACACAGGAAGTTGCTGACGATCTGCTCGGCGGGCATCTCCAGGCTGTAGAGGGCGGCGGGGCGGCGCTGCACACTGCAGACGTGATGCAGCACGTTCAGGGCGAAGCTGGTCTTGCCGATGCTGGGCCGTGCAGCCACCACGATGAACTCCCCGGGGTGGAAGCCGCCCGTCAGGTCGTCCAGGTCGTAGAAACCGCTGGCCAGACCGGTGAGCTGGCCGGGGTTCTGGTGCAGCTCTTCGAGGCGGGCAACGATGTTCTGCAGCACGTCGTTGACCTCCCGCACGCGGGCGGAGTCCTTCTCGCTGCGCACGGCCAGGATGTGCGCCTCCGCCTCGTCCAGCAGCTCGTCCACGTCCTGGCTGTTGCGGTAGGCGTTCTTCTGGATGCCGACGGCGGTCTCGATCAGTTGCCGCCGCACGCCGTGTTCCCACACGATGCTGATGTAGTGCTCCGCGTTGGCGCTGGTGGGCACGGCCTCCATCAGCTCCACCAGGTAGCCCTGGCCGCCGACCTTCTCCAGCTTCTCCCGGCGGGACAGCTCGTCGCGCAGCAGCACGATGTCCACGGCGTTGTGGGCGTCGGCCAGCTCAAGGACGGCGCGGAAGATGTCCTGGTGGGCCAGCTTGTAGAAGGATTCGGCGTTCAGGCGCTGGCGGGCCAGGTAGATGGCCTCCTGGGACAGCAGCATGGAGCCGAGCACGCCCATCTCGGCCTGCAGGTCATGGGGGGGCACACGCGCGGAGCTGCTGGCATCCGACAGATCGGCCATCGAACGGGTGCGTGCAAAAGGAGATCGTGCCTTCAGTCCTCTTCTTCTTCCTCGGCCGCCGCCACGCGGACGACGATGTGGACGCGCACCTCGGGATGGAGCATGACCTCTACCTCGTAGTCGCCCACCTCCTCGATGGCACGGGGCAGGGCAACGTTGCTGGGCCGGATGCCCTCGAACCCGCTGCTGTCCAGCTCCTCGGCAACCTGAGCGGCGCCGACCGAGCCGAACAGGTGTCCCCTCTCGGTGGCCCGGGCCGTGATGTAGCACAGGAAGCCTTCCAGCAGTTCGGCCTGGCGGTTGATGCGCTCCATCTCCTCCTGGTCGCGCCGGCGGCGGGCTTCTCGGGCGTGCTCTATCTCGTCCAGGTTCTCATCGGTGACAGGCACGGCGAAGAGTTTCGGCAGCAGGTAGTTGCGGGCGTACCCGTCGGCCACCTCCACTACGTCGCCCATGCGGCCGAGGTTCTCAACGTCCTGTCGCAACAGCACTTCCATGGTTGCCGTCCTGGCTCGGGTCTCCGTCGGGGGTCAGAAGGGGATCTCGTCGTCGGCCACGTCGAAGCCCTCTTCCTCATCAACCTCCTCAGACGCTTGCGGGGCGCTGGAACTGCCGCCGCGGCGCTGCTGCCGGGAGGGGGCGGGCCGGCTCTCGACGCGTTCCTCGGGTCCCTGCCTGCCGCTGCGTCCCCCGATGAACTCGAAGTTGCTGGCCACCACCGAGAGCTTGCTGCGGCGGCCGTCGGCCGTCTCCCAACTGTCGTACTTCAGCCGGCCTTCGACGAAGATGGGACGGCCCTTGGTGAAGTACTCGCTTATGACCACTCCCCGGCGGCCCCACATCGTGACGTCCACGAAGCAGGTCTCCTCCCTCTGCTCGCCGGCGCTGGTCGTATAGGTGCGGTTCGTGGCCAACCCGAACTCGCAGACCGGGGTGCCGCTGGGGGTGTAGCGCAGCTCCGGGTCGCGCGTCAGGTTGCCGATCAGGAACACGCGGTTGAAGTTCGCCATCGGGAGCCTCCTCCCGTCTTGCGTGAAGTCGCGGCGTCAGGCCTGTTCCTCGGCCACCTCTTCCGGCTCCTCAGCATCCTGCTCCTGCTCCTCCGGTTCGGGCTCTGCCTCGGCGGCCCCGGCCTGCTCTTCCTGGTGCTCCTCGGCTGCGGGTTCGACACCGGTGGGCTCCTCGAGCGGCTCGCCTTCCGGGCTGTAGGGCTCGCCCTCGAGGGGAGGGATCCGGTCGGCCCGCAGCACCAGCACGCGAAGCAACTGCTCGGAGAGCTCCACGTCGTGGCGTATCTGGGCCACGGCCGTCCCCGGAGCGCGCAGGAAGCACAGCACGTAGATGCCCCGCTTGGCGCGTCCGATGCGATAGGCCAGCTTGCGCTCGTCCCATTTCTCTATGCGCTCGATCTGGGAGCCGGCGTTGGTCAGGATGTTGCAGATGTGCCGGATGATCTCCTGGAACTCGGCCCCGCCGCGCGCGGCGTCCACCACGAACATCGCCTCGTACAGGTTATCGGCCAAGACTGCTCCTCCGTTCACGGTTGGCTTCTTGGGACGGCCCGGCGCGCACCGCCGCCGGCGGCCTCTCTTGTATCACGTACACCCGCGGTTGTCCACCTCATACGATCCCTTCGTCCGCCCGGCGATTGAACCGGTTCATAGCGGTCTCTATGCCCTCGCAGGCCCAGCAGAGGGCGGCCTGCGCCGCGCGGGCGGTCATCTGCTCTGCCGCCTCTCGCTCCTCGGGCGCGAAGGGGCTCAGGACGAACTCCCTCAGCGCCTCCCCGTCCGGCGCCGGGCCGATGCCCATCCGCAGGCGGGGGAACTGCTCGGTGCCCAGCGCCCCGATGACCGACTCCAGCCCGTTGTGGCCCCCGCTGCTGCCTCCCTCCCGCAGCCTCAGGCTGCCCAGCGGCAGGTTCACGTCGTCCACCAGAACCAGCAGGTCCTCCGGGCCCGTCTGCCGCCGGTCGAGCAGCCGGGCCAGCGGGGGGCCCGTCCGGTTCATGTAGGCCAGCGGCTTGAATACCACCAGGTCGTCCGCTTCGGCTAGGGCGCCGTGGGGGCAGCGCCGCGGCGTGGCGTGCATGCGCCGGGCCAGCTCGTCCGCGGCCATCCAGCCTGCGTTGTGGCGGGTGGCCTGGTAGTTCGGCCCCGGGTTGCCCAGGCCGGCCACGATCTTCACGGCGGGTCACTCCGGCTCGGGGGCCGGGGGGGCTTTCGCGGCGCCCTCGGCGGGCACCTCCTCCGCCTCTTCCTCCTCCTCGGCGCCGATCAGCTCCGGTTCCAGCAGCAGCTCCTCGGCCTCCTCCTCTTCCTCTTCCAGCTCGCTGGGCGGCACGACGGTCACCACCACCGTGTCCGCCTCGGTCACCGGCTCAACGCCCTCCGGGAACCGCAGGTCGCCCACGGTCAGGTTGTCGCCGATCGCCAGCTCCGCGACCTCCACCATGATGCTGTCCGGTATGGCCATCGGCAGGCACTCCACCTCCAGCTCGTGCTGGACGGTCTCGAGCACGCCGCCCTCGCTGACGCCCACCGCGTCCCCGTGGGTCTCGACGGGCACGGCCACCACGATGCGCTCGGTCAGCGAGATGCGCACCAGGTCCACGTGCACAATCTCGTCGCCGAAGGCGTCGTACTGCACATCCTTGATCTGGGCGTTCTCCTGCACGCCGTCCCAACCGACCTGGACTATGAAGGCGTGCTCCTCGACAAGTTCCTCCACGTCCTGCTCGCGCAGGGTAAGCAGGACGTTGGGTTGGCCCCGGCCGTAGATGATGGCGGGGATCAGTCCCTGGTGGCGCAGCCGGCGACAGGCGCGTGAGCCGCGGACCTCTCGGGGCCTGGCTTCGATCTCTGCAATGTCCATGGTTCCGTTCCGGGTTCAGTGCCGTGCGAGCGCCGGGCCGTGCCGCCCCCGGGCGGGCACAAACCCGTCAGCCATTCAGCCGCGGGAAGATACCGGCGGGGCAGAGGCGGGGAACGTTCCGACGGTGCCGCGCTTACCGTAAGACAGGTCACACTTATACCATGCGGCATTTGCGGTGTCAACGTTCGCTGCCCGCCGACGATGCGGAAATTCCTACCGCGAAATCTCCGAAAGCAACTTGACGAGAAAGCCATTCCGGGGTATAGTACCTATACGGATGAACGGATGCGCCGAGGCCGGAGACAGCCGATGGACGCACCGTTGATAATGCATGTGGACATTGACGCGTTTTTCGCCGCCGCCGAGCAGGTGCTGCGGCCGGAACTGCGGGGCCGGCCGGTCGTGGTGGGCGGTGGGGTGGCGGGCCGCGGGGTGGTGGCCTCCGCCTCGTATGAGGCCCGCCCGTTCGGCCTGCAAGCGGGCATGCCCATCTGGCGGGCGCGGGAACTCTGCCCCCAGGCCGCCTATCTGCCCGGCCGGCACGAGGAGTACAACCGCTTCAGCGAGCAGGTTTTCGAGGCGCTCTCCTCGGTCAGCCCGTCGGTGGAGCAGGCGTCTCTGGACGAGGCGTACCTGTCCCTGAAGGGCTGCCGGCGGCTCTACGGCGCCTGGTCGGCGCGGCCGGTGGGGCGGCTGCCGTTCGTGCAGGAGCCGGAGGGCGTCTATCGGCGTTCGGAGCGGAGGGCGGTGCCCCCGGGGCGGCGGGTGATGCTGCCGGAGGAACTGCGCTGGAGCGGCGCGGTGGCCCTGTGGGTCAAGCGCGTGGTCCGGGCCCGCACGGGGCTGACCGTCTCGGTGGGACTGGGCACCAACAAGCTGGTGGCCAGGGTGGCCTCCGGGTTCGCCAAGCCGGACGGGCTGACGGTGGTCGCCCCGGGGCGGGAGGAGGCCTTCCTGGCGGTGATGGACCTGGAGGACATCCCGGGCATCGGGCGCAAGACGCTGGCCCGGCTCCACAAGTGGAATGTGCGCACGGTGGAGTCGGCGCGGCGGCTGCCGCTGGAGCTGCTGCGGGATGCCTTCGGGTGGGAGCACGGACGGGCGATACACGGGCTTCTGCGGGGCCGGGGGGAAGTGGAGCCGCAGAAGCCCGACCGCCCATCCAGCATCAGCCGGGAGACCACCTTCTGGAGCGCTTCGGGCGATTACCGGTTCGTCGAGTCCATGCTGTTCTACCTGACCGAGCGGCTGGGGCGGGCGCTGCGTCGGGAGGGCATGGAGGGACGCACCGTGCGGGTGAAGCTGCGCTACCACGACTTCAGCACTGTGCAGCGCTCCCGCTCCGTCGGCGGCTATACGGACCTGGACGAGGAGATATTCGGGGTGGGGCGCCGCCTGCTGAGCATGTGCTGGCGGCGCAGCCGGCGGGTGCGCCTGGTAGGGGTGGGCCTGACGGACCTGCGCCCGGCGCGCGCCCGCCAGTGCCGCCTGTTCGAAGAGGAGGGCCGGCGCAGCCGCCGGCTGGACCGCTGCCTGGATGATCTGAGAGAGCGGTTCGGTTTCGGCGTCGTGCGGCGGGGCCTGTCCATCTACCTGGACCAGGAGGACGAGCAGCCCGACGAACTGCCGGACATATCAACCCTGTCCCGCCGCTGAAGGGCGGCCGACGCCGCCCGGTTTGACCCCTGCCAGCCCCCTGGGTAGAATCGCCGCCACTCCCTGCTCCCGCTTCCTGCTGACAGGCTGTTGAACAACGCCCCAACACCGCAGCAACCGCCCTCCGATTGGGTAGGCGCGGCGTCTCGTCGCGCCTTGTCCGGCGGGACGCCGGACCTGCCGCTCTCCCAACAGCCCGCAAACCAGGACGGGCCTGGTGTGAACGGTGGGCCCGGCGGCCTGACAGAGCGGCGAGTGCGCTTCGTGACCCCGCGAAGCGTCCTGCTGGGCTGCCTGCTGTGCGCCGCCAGCGGCATAGGGGGTCCCTACTGGACATTCTACCTGCAGAGCTCCCGCATGTTCGCCGACTACCATGCGGCGGGAGCCTCGTTCCTGCTGTTTGCGCTGGTCGTGGTGCTCAACTTCGGGGCGGGCCGGCTGTGGCGGCGCCTGGCCCTGGAGCCGGAGGAGCTGATGGCCGTCGGCGCCATGTTGCTGGTGGGCGGGGCGGTGGTCTCCTCCGGGCTCGTGGGCTACCTGATACCTACCCTCACGGGGCCGTGGCAGTTCTACAGCGCCACCAACCAGTGGGACCAGGTGCTGTGGCCCAACCTGCCGGCCGCCCTGTTCCCGCTGGACCCGAACGGCGCGCACTTCGCCATCCAGAAGTTCTGGCGGGGGCTGCCGGCGGGCGACCCGATCCCCTGGGGGCCGTGGATCCGGCCCCTGGCCCTGTGGTCCGTCTATGTGCTGGCTACCTTCGGCTCGATGATGGCCATCATGACCATCATGCGCAAGCAGTGGGTGGACCACGAGCACCTGAGCTTTCCCATCGCGCAGGTGCCGGCGGAGCTGTGCGCGGCGGCTGAGCCGGGGGCGGGGGGCGGCATCTTCCGCAGCAGGCTGTTCTGGGCCGGCCTGTCGGCCACCTTCGTGCTGGCCAGCCTGACCGGCGTGGCGCACTACCTGGGGGCGGAGGAGACGTTCTTCCGGGTGCGGGAGACGCTTGAGTTCACCGAGGGCTGGGAGCTCTACCTTCACGTGGAGCTGGTCATCATCGGACTGCTCTTCCTGGTGCCGAACCGGGTGGTGTTCAGCGTGTGGTTTGTGGCGTTGGCCTCGTGGGTGTTGACCTGCTTCCTGGACAGCTACAACCTGAAACTGGCCGATTCGACCATGTACGGCGACTCGCTGCAGAGCGTGGCGGCGGGCGCGGCCGTCTCGTTCGCTGCTGGCAGCCTGTGGCTGGCCCGCAGGCATCTGCTGCGGGCCGCGCGGTGCGCCCTCGGGTGGGGAGAGCGGGACTACGACCGTGGGGAGGCGGCCAGCTACCGCACGGCGCTCCTGCTGCTGGTTGCCGGCGTGGTCGGTTCGGCCGTCTGGCTGCGGCTGGCGGGGCTGCGCTGGGTCTACACCGTGCCCCTGGTGCTGCTGACGCTGGTTGTCTACTACACCATGGCGCGGGTGGTCGCGCAGTGCGGCCTGCCCGTGCTGAGCCCGCCCGCGCAGGCGAACCAGGTCCTCGCCGGCGCGTTCGGCAGCGGCAACGTGACCAACGACCAGATAGCTCTGCTGGGCATGCACTACGGTTCGGTCTTCGACATGCGCAACTCGCCCATGTCCGGTTCGGCCCACGGGATGTACCTCACAAAGCGGCGCCGGGGCGGCCTGCTGTGGGCCATGCTGCTGGCCCTGCTGGTGGCGTTCCTCTCGGCCGCCCTCATGACGGTGTGGATCGGCTACCGGCGGGGCGGGGTGCATCTGGACCCCTACTTCTTTGGAACGTTCCCCCGCTGGATCCCGTGGAACTGGGCCCAGGTCACCATCAACCAGGACGGCGACCCCAGCCACGCGCGCATGCTCCTGGCCGGGGGCGGGGTGGTGCTCATGGGGCTGCTCATGGTCGCCCAGAGGTCCTTCTTCTGGTGGCCGCTGCACCCGGTGGCGCTGCTGGTCATGTCCAGCCACATGGTCCGGGGCTTCTGGCTGTCCGTCTTCCTGGCCTGGTTGGCAAAGGCATTCCTGGTCTGGGCGGGCGGCTACCGGGCCTATCGGGCTGGGCGCCGCTTCTGCATCGGCATGGTGCTGGGCTACTTCCTGGCCGGCGGGCTGTGGGGCATCATTGACACGTTGACCGAGACGACGGGCAACGCCGTGTTCTACATCTGAGGCGTCGGCTGACCAGCCGCGGCGGCCCTTCCGCTCGACTTCTCGGTGCCGGGCTGCTACCATGCCGCGCGACCTTCGGCCCGGATTCAGCGCCATGCACAGACGAGCTTGCCTGCCGACAGCGCTCATCCTGCTGGCCGTTGCGGCCCTCGGTGCCGCCGGCCAGCTCGCCGAAGAGGAGCCGCTGGCGCGGGTAAACGAGCACGTCATCACCCGGGGGGAGCTGGACCGCTTCCGGGGTCTTCGGCAGCCGGTGCCCGACCTGGGGCCCCCCCTGGCGGAGGCCGAGCAGATAGAGGAACACCAGCGCCGCCAGGCCCTCCAGGCCCTCATCGAGCGGCGTCTGCTGGTGCAGGAAGCCCGCGAACGGTACGTCAGCACCGAAGGCTACGAGCAGATCCTGGAGTCGTTCGGCCGGCGGGAACTGGAGCGGCTGGAGCAGGAGCTGGGCTCCCGGCTCCGCATGTGGCAGGTGTTGTCCGAGCGTGGCCTGACGGCTGAGCAGTACCGCCGGATGCGCATCGAGTCCCTGCTGATCGCCAAGCTGCTCAACGAGGAGGTCGAGAGCGTCGTGGAAGTCGGACCTCGGGAGCTGCGCAGCCACTACCGGCAGAACCGACAGGAGTTCGCCCTTCCCCGACGCGTCCTCTATCAGCAGGTGTTCTTCCCCGTCGCCGAGGGCGCGTCCGAACAGGAGGTGCTCAGCCGGGCCGAGGCCGTGCTGGCGCAGATCCGGGGCGGGGCCGACTTCGGCCGGGTTGCCGATCGCCACTCGGCCGATGCCGACCGCTATCCGGCCGGGTTCCACGACGTGGCCCTGCCGGAGAGCCGGCCCGACTGGCGCCCGCCGGCGGTGCGGGGGCTCGAACCAGGGCAGGTCTCCGGCGTGCGGCGCGTGGCCGGAGGGTTCGCCATCGTCAAGCTCCTGGGCGTGCGGCAACAGCGCGTCAGGCCCTTCGCCGAAGTGCAGGATGAGATACGCGCCCGCCTCGTGCGCCGGAAGAGGGCGAGCGCCCGGCGCCGACTGCTGGAGCGCTTGCGTGAGGACTCGCTCATCGAGTACTACCCGGCCGCCGAGGCGCTCGGGCTTTGAGCCTATCCACCGACTTGGTCCCTCTGGAGCGGCGGGGCGGCCATGGGAACAGCCCAACAGGTGCTGACGGCGCTGCTGCCGATGCTGCTGGGACTTGCCCTTCGGCTCGTCGGGTTGTTCGACGACCGGCACGGGCGGCTGCTGCGGGAGTTCGTGGTCCGATTCACTGTGCCCATCTTCGTGCTGTTCTCCCTCTACGACGCCCGCCCGGAGAGCATAGCGGCCATCGCGCCGACCGCCGGCGCATTTGTGCTCATGACAGGGGTCCTGTTCGCCATAGGATGGGCGGCTTCGCGGATGGTTCGCGAGATGCCCCGCAGGACGGCCGTGCACGCCTGCGTCACGTTCGGCAACTACGGCTGGATGGGGTTGGGAGTGGCGGGCGCGCTCCTGGGGGAGGAGGGCGCCCAGCGCGTGGTCTACTTCATCCTGCTGTGGTGGCCCGTCTTCTACGGCGTGGGGCTGACCATCGGGTGGATTCACACGCGCGGCCGGCGCGGCGGGGTACCCCTGCGCCGGACGGTGGCCGTGGCCGCCCCGCCGATAGTGGCCATGGTGGTGGGACTCGCGCTGAACCTGGGTGCGGTTCCCCTGCCCGCGCTCGCTCAGCAGGTGCTGCGCCCGTTCGGCCGCATGACCGTCCCGCTCATCCTGTTGAGCGTGGGCATCCTGCTGGACCTGCGGCGGCTGCAATCCGCGGCGGGGCCGGCCCTGGTCGTCAGCGCCATCACGCTGGTTGTGGGGCCGCTGGTCGGATGGGGCCTGGCCGCTGTGCTGGCGCGGGACAGGGTCACGTTCCACGCAATCATACTCGAGGGAGCCATGCCCGTGGCCACCCTCACGCCGGTGCTCGAGGAGAACTACGCCATGGACAGCGACCTGGTCAGCAGCGCCATCGTGATGAGTACGGCCCTTTCCCTGGTGACCATTCCCGTGGTGGCCGTCCTCCTGCCGGGCTAGCAGCCTGTTGAGGAACCGGATCCGGTCGCGTTGAGAGCGCCGCCCCAACCCCATGGGCCGCCGCCATCTGTGGCGCGGCCGAGCCCAGTTCCTCAACAGGCTGCTAGCCCCTCGCAGGCGGGTTGGGATCGTCCTGCCAGCCTTCCATCAGCTCGACGCGGTTGCCCTCCGGGTCGTTGAAGAAGCAGACCTTCAGCCCGGACACCTGGCGGCCGCAGTCAATGACTTCCTCCGGCTGCAGGCCCGCCTGCCGCAGCTCGGCCGCCTTGGCGGCCACGTCCGGCACGTGGAAGCAGAGGTGTGTGAACCCCACCTCCTGGGATCCGCCGTAGGCTTCCGGCCCGGCGTCCTGCGCCTGGAACAGCTCCATGCGCACCCCGCCCAGCCTCAGCATGACGAACTCGTCGGGCTGGCCGGCCTGGAACACGCGCGCCCGCTCGAACCCAAAGTGTCGGCAGTAGAACTCCTCCTGCGCCCGCCGGTCGCGGCAGGCAAACGCCACGTGTTGGACGGCTTCGGCCATGGTCCCCCTCTCGCACAACTTCCTCGCGAAGAAACCCGACTCAGGTCTGACTGTAAACGCGTTCGCCCTTGCGGTCAAGGGCTGGCTCCGCTCCAGCGTACGGGAGGCGCCCGGTCGGTTCTGAACGGCGCGTCTCACAGGTCCCTCGCCTCGCCCCCCGGCCGGCCCGTCCGCTCCAGCCAGTCCAGAAGGCGGGTCAGGCTGGCCGTGGCCACGCAGATTGAGGTGTCCGCCGCGCCATAGTAGAGGCGCAGTGTATCCCCGTCGTCGGCCACCGTGAGCCCGCAGGGGAACACGACGTGCGGCACGTCTCCGACCCGCTCATACGGCTCTTGGGGGCCGAACATCCACTGGTCGCCGCGCAGCAGCACGCGGCGGGGGTCCTCCAGGTCCAGCAGCGCCGCCCCAAGCCGGTACATTGCCCCCGTGGCCGTCTTGCGGATGCCGTGGTAGAGGATCAGCCATCCCTGCCCGGTCTGCAGCGGCGGCGTGGACAGCCCGATGCGGCGCGCATCCCACCACGCCCCGCGCCGTGCTTCGATCAGGATGCCGGTCTCGCCCCAGTGGGTCAGGTCGGGGGAGAAGCTCAGCCAGATGTGCGCAGGTCTGTTCACACCCATCGGCCGATGGATGATGGCCCAGCGCTCCGCGAACTGGCGGGGGAACAGGGCGGCGTCCTTGTCGTCCGGGGGCAGGATCATGCCCATCCGCCTGAACCGGCGGAAGTCCTGCGTGAAAGCCAGCGCCACTCCCGGCCCGCCCAGGCTGTAGCAGGTGTAGACGATGGCATACTCCTCCCGCTCCGGCAGGCGGGTGACGCGGGGGTCTTCCATGCCCCAGACTTCCTCCGGGTGGTTCTGCGGGTCGGGCACAAGCGTCGGCTCCGGGTCAACGCGCCAGTCGCTGACCCCGTCCTCCGAGCGGGCGGCGCATATGTGCGAGATGCCCCGCATGTCCTCCACACGCGCCAGCAGGACCGTGTCCCCGGACGGCAGGCGCGTGGCGCCGGCATTGAAGACGCTGTTGACGGGGTAGGGCCAGTCCCGCGCGGTCAGCAGGGGGTTCCGTTCGCTGCGCGCGAACAAATGCTGTCCCGGGATTTCGGCGTCGGTCGCCACCTTCACTCTCCTCGCGGTGGCGGTCGGAGCGGCTGTTCGGTTGTGTGTTGGCGTCCGGGGGGCGGGCGCTGCCGGCTACTGCATTGTAGACCTGCTTCCGCCGGCGCGCAATCGAAGCGGCCCTTTACCCAACGCGCCCTCCAGGCTATACTGAGTACGGGGTATAGACGCATGGGGGCATACGATGATAGGCCGAGCTGCCGTGTTGCTTTGCCTGGCCGGCCTGCTGCTGCCGGTTGGCGCCGATGTCCCGCCTGAGGAGGAGCCGGACGTCCTGCTCGTGGACGACTTTGAGGCCGAGCCGACCGAGGAAGGGCTGCCACCGGGGTGGGAGAAGCTGGAGTTCGAGAAAATCCCCGAGCACACCCGTTACGAGCTGCGAGGGGAGAACGGAAACCGCTATCTCCACGCAACGGCCCGTGACTCCGCCTCCGGCCTGGTCAAGAGGATCAGCTTCGAACCGTCGAAGCGGCCCGTGCTGAAGTGGCGCTGGCGCATCGGGCACGTGCTCGAAAAGGGCGACGCCACCAGGAAGTCAGGCGACGACTACGCCGCCCGGCTCTACATCAACTTCAAGTACGATCCCGACAAGGCGGGCACCTGGACGCGCATCCAATACGCTCTGGCGAAGAGGCGCCTCGGCGAGTACCCGCCCCTCCACACACTCAACTACATCTGGGCCAACCACATCGAGCAGGGGACCTTCATCGAGAACGCCTACACCGACAGGGCGATGATGGTCGCCGTGGAGAGCGGCGAGCAGAAAGCCCGCCGATGGGTCAACGAGGAGCGCAACATCCTGGAGGACTACCGCAGGGCGTTCGGGGAGGAGCCGACCGACGTGATCGCCGTGGCGGTCATGACAGACACGGATAATACGGGCGAGAGCGCGTGGGCCGACTACGACGACATCCGCCTGGAGGCCCCACCGGAAGGCGAGCAGTAGGCCCGCCCGGTGTCCGTCAGCGCAGCGGCGTGGCCAACATGCCCCGCAAGGTCAGCCAGCTCCTGTCCTTCAGCCGCTTCAGTCCCAGCTCCAGCCGCTGGGGGTCGGCGCGCCAGCGGTAGCTTCCCAGCAGCCTGTCCCAGAAGGAGAAGATGCTGGCGTAGTTGCCGTCGTGCTCGCGGCGGATGACCGAGTGATGCAGCCGGTGCATGTTCGGCGAGACGATCACGGCGCGCAGCGCCCGGTCCAGCCGACGGGGCAGGCGCACGTTGCTGTGATGGAGCTGGATGATGGGCAGGAGGACCAGCTCGTAGATGACCAGCATCTGGTAGCTCATGCCCAGCCCCACCAGAACGCCGGCACGAAGGAACGAACTGATGGCGATCTCGCCCGGGTGGAACCGCACCGCCGTGCTCACGTCCATGTCCCTCTCGCTGTGGTGCATGCGGTGGAAGCGCCACAGAAACCCCAGCCGGTGGTTCGCCTGGTGCCAGCCATACATCCACGCGTCGAAGGCCACGACGCCGAAGGCCACGGCCCCTGCTCCCGACAGCCCGGCCCACCGCGCCAGACCAAAGCCGCTCTGCTGCGCCCACTGCGCCGCCCAACGGATGGGCCAGACCAGCAGCAGCGCGACCGCAGCCAGGTTGATGCCGCCGATGGCCAGGTTGAGCGCCACGTGGCGCAGCCGGGCCTTGCGGTCCGGGAAGAAAGGAATGAGGCCTTCCAGGGCGAACAGCAACGCCAGCACGGCTACGCCACCCACCGCCCGAAGAAGCAGCAGTGACCGGGTGCTCATTAGGATCCCCATGGAGAGAGCGCGCTGCTCCCCGGCGGGCGACTGTTTACGCCGCCCTCCGGCGCCCCTGTTCCCCGGTGTCAAGGCGGTGCAGCGCGGACCGTAGCTGCGGCTCGTCCAGCCGGCCCTCTTGGTAGCGTCGCAGGATGCGCTCCCGCCGGGTCTCCGCGTGGTGTGGCCGGTGGTGTCGGCTGCGCAGCCGAGCGGCCAGGAAGGTTAGTCCCATTGCCAATGCGCTGCCGGTGGCGACGTAGATGATGGCCCGCAACACGGTCACGGCCCCGCCCTCCCTCGGAGTCCCGCGTGCGCGGCCTCACTTCCCTCCCAACAGGGAAAGGGCCCGCTGGACGATATTGTCCACATTGAGCCCCAGCGAATCAAGGACTTCCTCACCCGGGCCGGACTCGCCGAAGCGTTCAAGGCCTATCACGTCCCCCTCGCCGCCCACGTACCTGTGCCACCCCTGGGGCGAGCCGGCTTCCACGGCCAGCCGCCGCCTCAGGTGCGGGGGCAGGACGCTCCGCCGGTACTCGTCCGGCTGGGCCTCGAACAACTCCCACGAGGAAAAGCTCACCGCCCGCACGGGCACGCCCCGTTCGGCAAGTCTTTCGGCCGCTTCCAGCATCGGCGCCACCTCGGAACCGCTGGCCATCAGGATGACCTCCGGCTCGCCCTCCGCGGGATCACTGATGACGTAGGCCCCCTTGTGCAGGTTCGCCGCGTCGGGGTAGGCGCTTCGGTCCAGGACGGGCAGCTTCTGTCGAGAGCAGATAATGGCGGTGGGTCCGTCGGCGTTGAGCATGGCAGCGCGCCACGCCTCGCGGGCCTCGTTGGCGTCGGCCGGGCGGATGACGGTCCAGTTGGGGATGGAGCGCAGGGAGGCCACCTGCTCGACGGGCTGGTGAGTGGGGCCGTCCTCACCCACCCCCACGCTGTCGTGGGTGAACTGGTAGATGGTGCCCAGCTTCATGAGCCCCGCCAGGCGGAGCGACGGACGCGCGTAGTCGCTGAAGACGGTGAACGTCGAGCCGAACGCGCGCAGGCCGTCGTGGCTGGCGATGCCGTTGCAGGCGGCCGCCATCAAGTGCTCCCGCACGCCGAAGCGGATGTTCTGCGCGTCGAACCGGCCCGGCCCCATGCTGCGCCCGTCGTCGGGCAGCGTGCGGGTGGAGGAGCCAAGGTCCGCGTCCCCGCCGATCAGGCACCAGCAGTTGCTCCGGATGGCCTGCAGGGCCGCCCCGGCGGCGTTGCGCGTGGCGACGGGGCCGTCGGCCGGTTCCCATGTCGGCAGGTCGGCGTCCCATCCTTCGGGCAGCTCGCCCGCGCACATTCCGCGCCACTGCTCGGCCAGTTCGGGGTGCTCCTCGGCGTAGCGGGCGAGCATGTCCTGCCACTGCTGGTATGCCCGCCCCCCCTGCTCGGCCCTCTGGCGGAAGACCTCGCGCACCTCCTTCGGCACCAGGAACTCCGCGTCCTCCGGCCAGCCGAGGGTCCGCTTCGTCTCGCGCATCTGCTCGGCGTTCAGCGGCGCGCCGTGGGCCTTGTGGGTGTCCTGCACGGGGCTGCCGTAGCCGATGTGGGTGTGGCAGACGACGAGCGACGGCCGATCGGTGACTTGCTTCGCCTCCCGGATGGCCGCCGCTATGCCCTCCACGTCGTTGGTGGCGTCCTCGACCCGACAGGTCTGCCAGCCGTACGACTCGAAGCGCGCCACGGTGTCGTCGGTGAACCACTCGGAGGTCGGCCCCTCCAGGGAGATGCCGTTGTCGTCGTAGAGCACGATGAGCCTGCCGAGCCCGAGGAACCCGGCCAGGGAGCCCGCCTCGTGACTGATGCCCTCCATCATGTCCCCGTCGCTGGCCAACACGTAGGTGTGGTGGTCCACCAGGTCGAAGTTCGGCCGGTTGAACCTGGCGGCCAGGTACCGCTCGGCGATGGCCATGCCCACGGCGTTGCCCAGCCCCTGGCCGAGGGGTCCGGTGGTGGTCTCGACCCCGGGGGCGCAGTGGGCCTCCGGGTGGCCGGGCGTCATGCTGCCGAGCTGGCGGAAGTCCTTGATCTGCTCCAGCGGCAAATCGTAGCCGCTCAGGTGCAGCATGGCGTAGAGCAGGGCGCTGGCGTGGCCGGCCGACAGGACGAACCGGTCCCGGTCCGGCCAATCCGGATGCTCGGGGTGATACTTCAGGAAGCGCGTCCACAAGGTGTAGGCGATGGCCGCGCAGCCCAGCGGTGCCCCTGGGTGACCGCTGTCGGCCGCGTGGACGGCATCAATTGAGACGGTGCGTATCGTGTTAACACACAACTCGTCGAGGGGCATGTCCTCAAGTGGCATCGGTGTTCCTCGAAAAGGGGTTGGGTGTCGGACTCGGCGCCGCCGGATGTAGGACGGCGGAATGTCGGGTATACTAATGGACGGACGCGGCTCATTCCAGTTCACCGGCGCGCCGGGGGCAGACGGCAGCGCGCGCCGGCGAGGCCACCTGACAGGGGGACTTGGAGATGGCAGTTGATCCGGTCTGCGGGATGGAGGTGGAGCCCGAAGAGGCGGCGGGCAGCACCGAATACGAGGGGCGGACTTACTACTTCTGCAACCCGGGGTGCAAAGAGAAGTTCGACGCCGACCCGGAAGCGTTCCTCCAGAAGGAACAGCCTGTCGCCGCGGAGCCGGGAAAGCCCGAGCCCGAGGCGGCCGAAGCCGACGAGGGCGATAGCGTCATCCTGGCAGTGACTGACATGAGCTGCGAGTCCTGCGCACAGAGCATCACCCGCGCGCTCAAGGCGCGCAGGGGCGTGCTGGCGGCGCAGGTGCGCTTCGCCACCGGCCGAGCCCAGGTCCGCTACCGACCGGAGGAGGTCTCCCCGGCGGAGCTGGTCGAGACCGTCTCGCGTGTGGGCTACACCGCCCGCGTGGGCGAGGTCGAGGCCGACCAGACCATCCAGGAGATGCAGCGGGCTCGGCGGCGGATGATACTCGCCTGGGCCATCACGGGGCCCGTCCTGCTGGTGATGACCCCCTTCATGTTCGGCGTGGATGCGCTGGAGCCCTACCGGCGCATCTACGCGTGGGCGGTGGTCATCCTGGCCGCGCCCGTGCTGGCCATCGCCGGGTGGCACACCTACCGCAGCGCGCTGAGGAGCCTGACCCAACTGACCGCCAACATGGACACGCTCATCATGCTGGGCAGCAGCTCGGCGTTCGTCACCGGGCCGCTCAGCCTGGCGGGGCTGCCCGTGTTCAACTACGCCGGCGTGGGGGCGATGATCATGGCCTTCCACCTGACCGGGCGTTACGTGGAGGCCCGCGCCAGGGGCCGCGCCAGCCGCGCCATCCGGCAACTGCTCGAGCTGGGCGCGAAGACCGCCCGCGTGCTACGCGACGGGGAGGAGACGGAGGTCTCCGTCGAGGACATCGAGGTGGGAGATGTGATGGTCGTTCGGCCCGGAGAGAAGATACCCACTGACGGCCGTGTCGTCCAGGGGCGCAGCTCTGTGGACGAGTCAATGGCCACGGGCGAGTCCGTCCCCGTCACCAAGGAGGAGGGCCACGAAGTCATCGGCGCGACGGTCAACCAGGAGGGCGTCCTGCGGGTGGAGGCCACCCGCGTGGGGGAGGAGACCTTCCTGGCCCAGGTCGTGCGCACCGTGCGCGAGGCCCAGAGCAGCCGCGTGCCCATCCAGGCCACCGCTGACGCGGTCACGGCGTACTTCGTGCCCGTGGTGACCGCGC
This sequence comes from uncultured candidatus Brocadiaceae bacterium, assembly GCA_964346565.1. Classification (GTDB taxonomy): domain Bacteria; phylum Planctomycetota; class Brocadiia; order SM23-32; family SM23-32; genus JAWOCH01. The sequence goes on from CAYFVS010000358.1 coordinate 27,008, forward strand.
TGGCGGCGGTGACGTTCGCGGCCTGGATGCTGTTCCCGGAGGCGCTGGGGCAAATAGCCGAGGTCGCCGGCCGCGTCCTGCCGTGGGTCGAGCCGGAGCTTTCGGCGCTGTCGCTTGCGGTGTTCGCCGCGGTGGCCGTGGTAGTCATCGCCTGCCCGTGCGCGCTGGGCCTGGCCACTCCCACCGCTCTCATGGTGGGCAGCGGCATGGGCGCGCAGAACGGGATCCTCATCCGCCGCGGCGAGGCCATACAGGCCATGAAGGACGTGCGGGTCATAGTGTTCGACAAGACGGGCACCCTGACCAGAGGGCAGCCGGAGGTCACCGACGTGCTGCCGGTGGGCGAGACCGAGCGGGCGGAGGTGCTGCGCCTCAGCGCGGCGGTAGAGGGCGGCAGCGAACACCCCCTGGCGCGCGCCGTCGTGCGCCGCGCCGAGGAGGAGGGCATGGACCTGCCCGACCTGGAGGACTTCGAGGCCGTGATCGGCAAGGGCGTCCGTGGCGCCGCCGACGGCGCGGCCGTCCTGGTCGGCACGGCTTCCTTCATGGAGGAGGAAGGCGTGGACGCCGGACCGGCCGAGGATGCGCGGGCCCGCCTGGAGAAGGAGGCCAAAACGGCCGTGCTGGTCGCACTGGACGGACGGGTGGCGGGCGTCATCGGCATCGCCGACACGCTGAAGGAGGGCTCCGTCCGGGCCGTGGACCGGCTGCGGGAGATGGGGTTCGAGGTGGCCATGATAACCGGCGACAACGAGCGCACCGCCCGGGCCATCGCCGTGAAGGCGGGCATCGAGCGCGTGCTGGCGCAAGTCCTGCCGGAGGAGAAGGCGGAGGAGATCGAGCGCCTCCAGAGCGAGGTCGGCCGCGTGGCTATGGTCGGCGACGGCATCAACGACGCCCCGGCACTGACGCAGGCCGACGTGGGCATCGCGCTCGGCACCGGCACGGACATAGCCATCGAGAGCGGGGACATAACACTTGTGCGCGGCGAACTGGGGGCGGTGGTCAGCGCCGTGACCCTGAGCCGGGCGACGTTCCGCAAGATAAAGCAGAATCTACTGTGGGCCTTCGGCTACAATGTGGTGGCCATCCCGGCGGCGATGCTGGGCCTGCTGCACCCGTTGATTGCCGAGGCGGCGATGGCATCCAGCTCAGTCAGCGTCGTCTCCAATTCCACGCTGCTGCGCCGCACCGACATCAGCCTCGAGTGAGCCGCTGCCCGTGGTCATTGACGCCCACACCCACGCCTTCCCCGACGAGCTGGCCCCGAAGGCCATCGAGGTGTTGAACTCCCGAATCGAGCGCAAAGCCCGGGCCGTCCTGGACGGGACGATAGGCGACCTGCTGCGCTCGATGGACCGGGCGGGCATCGAGCGGAGCGTCATCTGCTCGATAGCCACCGCGCCGAAACAGGAGGTGCCCATCCTGCGGTGGTCGCTCTCTGTCGCCGACGAGCGGGTCGTCCCTCTGGCATCGGTCCACCCGCAGACACGGGACCCGGCTGCCGCCGTGCGGCGAGTGGCGGAGGCCGGCCTGAGGGGGATCAAGCTTCATCCGCAATACCAGCAGTTCGCCGCGGACGAGAGCCGGCTCTGGCCGCTTTACGGGGCGCTGGCCGAGGCGGGCCTGGTGCTGACCCTCCACGCCGGGCGCGACATCGCCTTCCCGCCCGAGGACGATCGCGCCGCGCCCCGGCGCATCCTGAAGGTCCACCATGCCTTCCCCGAGATGCCCATCGTCGCCGCGCACATGGGCGGGTGGAAGATGTGGGACGAGGTGGCCGAGACGCTGGCCGGCACGGATGTTCACGTGGAGACCTCCTACACCTTCGACATGCCGGAGCAGGAGGACGTGCGGCGCGTGGTGGAGATGCACCCGGTCGAGCGAGTGCTGTTCGGCACCGACAGCCCGTGGCGCGAGCAGGCGGAGACGCTGGAGCTGGTGCGGCGCGCCTACCCGGAGCGCCGGGAGCAGGAGCTGGTGCTCCAGCGCAATGCCGAGCGCCTGCTGGGGCTGGAGTAGGCTGGCGCTCCCTTGCCGGGGTCGCACACGGCGGGGTATAGTGGGTGTGTGCGCTCCCCGGCGTGGGGGGCACGCCGGGGCGGTTGTCATCCTGGAGGGGGCACGATGAAGAGCAATGCGGACGATGTGTCGCGACGGAGTTTCCTGAAGGGCGCGGCGGTCGGTGCGCTGGCCCTGAGTTCCATCCCTACCATCATCATCCCGCGCCGGGCCTCGGCCTACGAGCCGGGCGGGCGGATCCATCCGAACGTCAACCCGTTGCGCGTGGTGGGCCTGCGGGACCCGGCCATGATCGCCGCCGAGGCGGTCCCCGCCGCCTGGGAGGCGCAGGACGACATCGTGGCCACGGCGAAGGTCCACCAGAACCTGGACCGCCTGGCCCTCGCCCTGGCGGAGGAGGGCAGCGTCGAGGACGCGTGGAGGAAGATCCTGCTCAAGCCGGCCGGCAAGGGCTGGTCCGACGTGGTGGTGGCCGTCAAGACCAACCAGATAGCCCAGCAGCGCACGCGCAGTGCGGTGATGAGCAAGGTCTGCCGCGTGTTCACCGATGTGCTCGGCGTGCCCGGCGGCAACATCTTCATTTACGACGCCCGCCACGGCGCCGGCATGTCGGAGCACAATCCCTTCAAGGGCCTCCCGGAGGGCGTCCACGTGGCCGACCAGTGGGGCGGCATCAACACGCCCATTCAGGTGCCGGAGCCCTACACGCGCGGAAGCTCCCGCTGCATGAGCCACCTGGCAAAGGGCGAGGTGGACATCCTGGTGAACATCGCCCTGTGCAAGGCCCATGGCGCGCAGTTCGGCAACTTCACGTTGTGTTTGAAGAACCACTTCGGCACGTTCGACCCCGGCCCGGCGCACGCGGCGGGCGGCGGGGCGGACTACCTGATAGGCATCAACAAGTCCCCGGCCATCCTGGGCGAGATTGACCAGCGCACTGGCGGCGTCATGTTCCCCCGCCAGCAGCTCTGCGTCGTGGACGCCCTGTGGTCGAGCAAGCCCGGCCCCGGCGGCCCGCCCACCCACCAGACGAACGCGTTGCTGATGGGCGTGTTCGGGCCAGCCATGGATTACCTGGGCGGCATGGACTTCCGGCAGAACACGATGGGCTGGCCGGTCAACCCCACCGTGACGCGGCGGTTCCTGACCGAGTTCGGCTTCACGCCGCAGGACCTCCCGAACCAAGGTAGTATCATTGACGCGCTGGGATCCTCGTGAAGGAGGTAGCTCCGGCGTCCTCACGTCCCGTGATCGGGCCTGGGAACGTGGGGCAGGTCTGCGGGTGAGGCAGCGCTACCGGGTGGCCTGCC
>CAYFVS010000359.1:0-1586 GCA_964346565.1 uncultured candidatus Brocadiaceae bacterium
CTCTGTGCGCGGTGGGCGGGCCCTTGGGGGGCGGCGGGGGCTCCTCTGGAACTGCCGAACCCTGTGATCGCGGTGGTCGAAGTGGACGACGCGACGGCGTTCGGCTCAGCCCTTCAGGCGACGCTCGGGCAGATCCAACTCCAGATGGTGATCCCGCCTCCGGAGGCGGTTGTCCCCGGCGGCTGGCTGATGACCGTCAATCCGGCCAGTGTGGACCTGGGCCGCTCGCTCCAGATAGTGCTCGCGGGTGCGCTGCCGACGGCCCCGCCCGTGTTCGTGTTCGCTTCGCCCGACCCGGCGGTGTACCTGGACTCGCTCCGGCCGGACCTGCGCGAGCAGGAGTCGGCCGACGGGCTGCACCACTACGTGCAGTGGCCCCTCCAGGGCGACCTGCCGGAAGACACGTCCGGGCTGAGCCGCGTGGTCATCGGAGTGGTGGGCGACCGCGTGTGCATGGGGTCCCGGGCGGAGGACGTGAAGTCGGTGCACGCGCTGATGGAGAGCGGCGCGCTGCCGGCCGACGCGCTGCCGTTCGGCCAGGTCGCCGCTGCAGTGGCCGTGGAGCGGCTGCTGGCGGTCCTGAAGGAGGCGGGCCACGACCCCTTCGCGCAGATGCGCCAGGCGGTCCAGTTGGCAGCGGGCGGCCAGCTTCAGAGCCTCCAGCAACTGCAGGCGCAGATTGACATGATGGAGGATTTGGCCCGCCAGACCGATACCCTCCTGGCTTACGTGGCTCTCGAACCGGACGTCATCCATCTGGCGGGGCGGCTGAAGGCCGTGCCGGATAGCGGCATGGCGAGCTACCTGGCATCCGTGCCGCGCGAAGAGCCGCGACTGATGGCCCGATTGCCGGGCGACGCCTTCCTGGCGATCGCCGGGCAGATCGGCAAGATGGATGCCTTCTACGAATACTGGAAGAGGGCCGTCGCAGTGACTGCCGCCTCCGCCGGGCAGGAGGCCGCCGTCGAGCGGGCCGAACCGGAGATGCGGGGCTGGATGGACAGCGCCGGGCCGGGGGCGGCGTTCTCCCTGCACGCCACCCAGGCCGGTCCGCTGGGCTTCGTGGAGGTGCTCGAGCTGAAGGATCCGCAGAAGGCCAGGGCGCACATGGAGGCGCTGGTGAAGGAGATGCCGGCCCTGCTGGCGGTCCAGACACCGGGGATGGCCGTCGAGTTAGACTACGAGTCCGAGGTGGCCACCCACGCCGGCGTGCCGATAGACCGGTGGGGCCTCTCCTTGGAGTTCGAGCCCGTGGCCGGCACCCCCGACGCGGAGGAGGCCGCCCGGGTTCAGCAGGCGGGCGCGCAGGCGTTCTGGGGGCGCGAGCTGACGATGCACACCGCCTTCCACGACGAGCTCTACCTGGTGGCCGGCGGGCCGGACAGCCTGGCCCGGGTGAAGCGACTGATTGAGGGCGAACCGGAAGGGGACGCCGGCTCGCAGGCGCTGGCCCAGGCCACCGGCGACATGCCGGAGGGGGCGGTGGCGCTGGGCTACCTGCGCCTGGGCGAAGCAGTGCAATGGTGGATGGGCCTCATGCGGAAGATCATGGAGGTGGCCTCCGCGCCGGTCGAAGTGCCGCAATT
>CAYFVS010000360.1:0-3247 GCA_964346565.1 uncultured candidatus Brocadiaceae bacterium
ACGTGGACTTCCTGGCGCAGCTCCGGGACAGCATCTACGTCGGCAAGATCAACGGGCTCATCCCCTGGGCGTGCATCCAGCGGCACAGCCTGTGGAAGGGGAGCGACCCGAACCCGGGCACGGCCTTCCTTGTGACCGACGAGGGCGAGCTGAAGGTCCAGCCGGGCTACTGGTGCTACAAGCAGCTCTGCCGCGCCGGACAGCCCGGCACCGGAGTCGCCCGCGTGGTCAGCAACGACACCCAGGTCATGCTGCTGGCTTTCGCCGACAACGGCAGCGGGCACGGGGACGCGGCGGTCGCGCTGAACACCGCCGAGGAGCCGAAAGCCGTGGAGCTGCAACTGCGCGGAACGAAGGCGGCCGCCTTCGAGGCGTTCCGCACCGGCGGCGGGGACAGGTTCGTTTCGGTGGGCGAGATGGCGTTACGGGACGGGGATATATCCTGTGTCCTGCCGCCGCGTTCGGCCACGACGTTCTTCGCGCTGTAGCGGGTGCCTGGGGCTCACGAGCTTGACAGTGCCGGGGGCCGGCCGTACACTGGCATATCGGTGCGCCCGTAGCTCAAATGGACAGAGCATTGGTCTACGGAACCAAGGGTTGGGGGTTCGAATCCCTCCGGGCGTACCAGTCCCGCCCCGCGTGAGCGGGACGGGACAGAGCAGGCGAGGAGTCGAGCAGGAGAGCAGGCGACGACGGCAACGACTGCTCACTCACGAAATGCTTCCCACCGTCCGGGTAACCGCTCGCGTGCCGTCTCGTGATCCGCTGCTCACCTGGGGGGTTGGCTCGGTCGCTCTGCTCCCTCCCCGACTCGCCACGGGCATTCCCGGATGCCCGAACCATACCCGGTAGGTCACCTACCCCGCCGCAGGCACTACGGGCGTCCGGGGCGAGTGCGAATCCCTCCGGGCGTACCGGTCCCGCCTCGCGTCAGCGGGACGGGACAGAGCAGGAGAGAAGAGAAGGGAGATAGGAGAGCGTGGCGGCCAACGCCAAGCCGCGGCCACAGAAGCTTCCGACGCTGGAAGGCCCTTTCTCCTGCCCTCTACCCTCTACTCTCTTGTGAGCGCCCCCGGCAGGACAGAGGAGCCCCGCGCTCGCGTCGCGCTCACACCTGGAGCCCCAGCACGCGGGCAGCGTCGGCGGGCGGGACGCGGTACTGCGCCCCCCGGCCACCGTAGAAGCCGTGAACGCGGATCATGTGAATCGCCAGGTCGGTCCATTCCAGCTCCTCGCCGCTGCGCAGGCTGCGCGCGTGAGTGACGCTCTTGCGGAACATGCCGGCGTGACCCCACGGGCACGGTATGCCGCCCCGCCACTCCTCCACGCGCACCTCGTAGTCCTCGTCCACCTCAACGGATGTCCCGAGGCCCGGCCGGCCGGCGTCGGTCAGATGCGCCATCCGTTCGGCGATACGCTGGTGGCTCAGGCCAAGCCGCCTCACCGCGTTCTCGTCGTCCTCCAGGATCTCCGCCAGGGCTCGCCTGTCCCGCCCCAACATGCCGTCCCTGGTCAGCACGCCCGGCTGCATGCGCTGCTGGGCGGCCTGTAGCTCGGGTGACTGCTTCATAGCCGCTACTCCAGGAACTTGTCGTAGAAGACGTGCTCCTCGACCAGCCCTTTGGGCTGGAGCATCTCGAGGGCGGCGTCAATCATGGCCGGGCTGCCGCAGAGGTAGAACTCCTTGTCGGAGGCGTCCTGCACGTGGCGATACATGGCTTCGGTGACCAGTCCGGTCTCGCCTTCCCACCGGTCGTCGGGCTGTGGTCGCGCCAGGGAGGGCACGTAGGTGAAGTCGGGGATGCTCTGCTCGAAGCCGCGCAGCTCGTCCTGCAGGTAGAAGTCGCGCATCTCGTTGGCCCCGTAGAAGAGCGTAGCCTTCCGGGCGATCTGCTCCCGGGCCATCTGGAACAAGATGGAGCGAATGGGTGCGATGCCGGAACCGCCGGCTATGAACACCATCTCCCTGTCGCTCTCCCGCAGGTAGAAGTCCCCGTACGGGCCGTTGATGGTGGCTTCATCGCCCTCCTCCATCAGCTCGAAGACGTAGGTGGTGCAGATGCCGCCCGGCGCCAGCCGGATGATCAGCTCCACCGCCCCCTTCTGGCTGCGCGGCGAGGCGACCGAGTAGGCTCGGTAGACCGGCTCAGGGGTCTTGCCGTATGCAGGGGTCTCGAGCTGGATGTACTGGCCGGGGACGAACTCGATCTCCGGGGGCTCGACCAGCTCCAGCCGCACGAACCTGGTGTCGTAGTTCAGATCGCGCAGCTCGGCCACGCGGGTGGCGTACTGCTGAAGAGACAGTATCTCCTCCGGCAGCGCCAGGCGCATGTCTCCCCTCACCTTGACCTGGCACGATAGGCGCACCTGCTGCTCAATCTCCTCGTCGCTCAGGTGGGGCCGCTCGGTGGGCAGGATGGGTCCGGCCCCCTCCAGCGCCTTCACCTTGCATAGGCCGCAGGAGCCGCGCCCCCCGCAGGCCGAGGGGACGAATATCTGCTCGTCCATCAGCGCCGACAGCAGCGTCTTGCCTCCCTCGACGCTGTGCTCCTCTTCGTCGTTGATGGTGATGAGGCACTCGCCGTAGCTCACCACCAGCGCCTCGGCGGCCAGCAGGATGACCGCCAGCAGCGCGCTGAGGCCGGCGATCACGGCGACGGCGACGAGAACTTCGCTCATGGAGTCGCCTCCGGGGCAGCGGCGTCTGCGACCGGCGTCTGCTGTCCAGCCTGCGCCTCGAGGGTGATGGCGGGCCGTTCGGGGCTGAGCTGGGCGGTGAGCACACCGGACAGGCCAACGAAGGCCAGCGCCATGATGCCAGCGATGATCAGTGTGATGCCCGGCCCCTCCAGCCCGTGGGGAATGCGCCCTCGGCGGCTCAGCTTCTCCCGGATGCCTGCCATGGCAATGATGGCCAGCGCCCAGCCCACGCCGCTGCCCGCGCCGTAGGCCACCGCGTTGAGCGGCGTGTAGTCCCGGATGATCATGAACAGCGAGACGCCCAGAATGGCGCAGTTCACGGTGATGAGGGGCAGGAATATGCCCAGCGAGTAGTAGAGCACAGGTGAGACCCGGTCGATTACCATTTCGACGAATTGCACGAAGGCGGCGATCACGATGATGAATGCGATGAAGCGCAGGTACTCCAGCCCCAGCGCGACCAGAAGCCGGTAGACCAGCCAGTTCAGCCCGCTGGTGCAGACCAGCACGAACGTGACCGCCGCCCCCAGGCCGGCGGCGGTCTTGA
>CAYFVS010000361.1:0-12661 GCA_964346565.1 uncultured candidatus Brocadiaceae bacterium
TAGCGCCGGGCGCCCCATCCGAACTCCGGCATCGCGGTCCAGCCCCGGTGGCCGAGCGCCTGCATGTCCTGCGGCACCAGCGGGGCCAGCTCCGTCAGAGCCCGGTGAGCCTCAGCGACGCCCCCGAGCTGGCGGTAAGCGGCAACCGCCAGAAGGACCATGCCCAGGAACACGATGCCGCCCTGGAGCGCATGGGCGTACATGACGCCCTTCAGGCCGCCCGCCACCACACACAGTCCGACGAAGGCGCTCAACAGCAACAGCGCCGCCCCGTAGCTCAGCGGCAGATGTTCCGCCACCAGTTCCGCGCCGGCCACAAGGACGACGGCCCCGTAAAGGGGCACGAACAGGAAGATGATCAGCCCGGCGAAGAACTGGATGAACCGGCTCCCGTAGCGCCGCCCCAGCAGCTCCGGAAAGGTCTGCGCCTCCAGGCGCCGCCCCATCCTGCACGTGGGCCCGCCCAGCAGCACGAAGCCAACGAAGACGCCAGCGAAGATGCTCAGTAAGGCCACCCACAGCAGGCTCATGCCCACGCGGCCGGCCATCCCCCCGAGGCCAATTATCACCCCCGTGCCCACGAAGGTGGCACCGTAAGAGAGGGCCATCACGACGGGATGAGCATTGCGCCCGGCCACCAGGTAGTCGGAGGCGCCTCTGGTGTCCCGATATCCCCGGTAGGCCAGCAGGCCGACCGCCAGCAGATAGGCCACCAAGAGCAGAACTGCGCGCGGGTCCATAGCCGCCTCCTGCGGTTGAGGTAACCCGGCGCCGGGCCGTGTCATGCCGGCGTCGGTTGAGGGCATTCTGGAGGATGGCGCCGGTGGGTGTCAAGGAGTCGCGTGCGGCAACTACGCCCCACCGGTACGGCTGCCGACCACACGAAGGCGCTTGCATCCCACCCCCTCCTGAGGCTACAATCCGCCCTTTGCTCAGGCGGCGAAGGCCCACCCTGAAGGGTCTGAAGGTTTCCGTGGCGACAGTGTGAGACCCGGATGATAGTGTGTTCGGCTTCAGCAGGAGGGCAGAAGTGAAGCGGAGAAGGACGTTCTTGCTGTGTCTGTTGATCGGTTTGGCTTGTGTGCTGGCGCCGGCCATGGCCGCCGAGGCGGAAGAGGAGGCCGAGCTGGCGCCGGCCGTGGCCGCCGAGGCAGAGGAGGGGGCTGAGATGGCTCCGTCCGGGGCCGCCGAGGCAGAGGAGGGAACCGAGCTGGCTCCGTCCGAGGAGACCTTCGTCGAGTCGGTTGAGGATGTCAAGCGTCCGGCGGAATGGTTCCAGTGGGGCGGCGATCTGCGCCTGCGCGGAGTGTACGCCGAGAACGTGATGTTTCTGCTGAACGAGGCGGAGGAGTTCTTCGGCCGCGAGGACGCCTCCTACTTCTTCCGCATCATGGGCCGGGTCTGGGGCACCGCCGACCTCTCGGAGGCCCTCGACCTGGAGGAGCAGCTCAGCGTTTACGCGCGTATCACCGCCGAGCCCCGCTACTTCGCCCAGAGGGGCTTCCTGGGCCGGAGCGTACCCACCTGGGATGAGGTGGTGCTCGACAACCTGTACGTTGACTGGACCCGCGTCGGCGGAGGGTGCGTCTCGTTGCGCGCGGGACGCCAGGACATGGTCTACGGGCGGGGATTCGTCATTCTGGACGGCACCCCGCTGGACGGGGCGCGCACCATCTACCAGGATGCCATCAAGGCGACCGTCCACCTGGACGATTGGGACTCCAACCTGGACGTCTTCTACATCAACAACAAGGCCTTCCAGAAGCGCATCCGCCCTCTGAACGAGACGGAATCGCCCACCTCGGCGTTCGACACCAGCGCCTTCGGCGCCTACCTGGTCAACAAGCATCCTGAGCCCCACGAACTGCACGCCTACTACATCTACAAGGACGAGGACGTGCAGGTCTACCCGTGGCTGGGCAACCGCATCGTCCACACCATAGGCGGGCTGGCACAGGGCAACCTTGCTGACAACTGGGACTACTACGCCGAGGCGGCCGGGCAGTGGGGGCGGCAGGGGACCAGCACCCGGAAGGGATTCGGGTTCAGCAGCGACCTGGGCTACACCTTCCCCGATGCGACCTGGAAGCCGCGCGTCCATGCCGGATACGAGTACCTTTCCGGGGATGACCCCGGAACCAGCGCCTTCGAGGGCTGGGACCCCGTGCTGGCCCGCTGGCCGCACTGGAGCGAGCTCTACGTCTACACGCTGGCGGTGGAGACCGGCCTGCCGGGGCAGTACACCAATCTGCAGCGCTACACAGTGGGCACCAGCGTCAACCCGTCGGAGAAGTGCTGCGTGGACCTGGATTACAGCTACGTGCGTGCCAACGAGAACTTCCCCTGGCCGGCGAGGCCCATCTTCGACACCGGCTACAACCGGGGCCACCTGCTGGTGGCACGCCTGACGCACACCTTCAACGATTGCGTCTCCGGCCATTTGTGGGCGGAGTACTTCCATCCGGAGGACTTCTACATCGCCGATACCGACGAAGCGATCTTCCTGCGTTGGGAGTTGCTGTTCAAGTTCTGAAGCAGGCGCTCTTCAGCAGGCTCAACCGGCCCGGCGGCTGACGGTCGCCGGGCCTCTTTTCGTGGCTTCTCGCCGCTGGACAGCGCCGGCGCGCCGCGCTACCATCCGCCGAGGATGCTCCCGGACCCCGCTCGGAGGACGGAGATGAGCGAGATACGCGATTACGTGATGGCGGAGGCGCTGTTCGACAACCATGAGCACCAGCAAGGGTTCAGCGGGGTGGAGAGCTGCGCCGAGGAGGCCACCTACCGCTTGCTTGCCGGCTATGCGGACGCTGACCTGGTCACCGCGGCCGGCCCCGGCGGGCTGAGGGGCGGGCTGGAGAGGCTGTCCGACAAGGAGTTCTTCGCGCTCTGGGCATCCGTGCGCACTACGGGCTACGGGCAGGCGACCGAGCTCGCCTGCCGGACGCTGCTGCACACGGAATACGCCCTGGGCAATGCATCGCAGATCAACCAGGGCTTGCGGGAGTTCCTCCGCGAAAGGTCCCCCCGGCAGGTTTACGACGACCTGCTGGAAGCGGCGGGGGTCGGCTGGGCGGTCAACGACGCCTGCTGGGACTGCCCCACCAGTCTGGAGGTGTTCACCGGGGCGAATCACCCGCCCGGATTCGGCCAGGCGTTACGCTACGACGGCATTCTGATGGTCTCCTCGCGCGAGGAGGTGCGGAAGTTCGGGCAGGCGCTGGATGCGGACATCGGCGGGCTGGACGAGCTGAACGAGGCACTGGACGCCTACACGCAGAAGGCGCGGAAGGCCGGCAAACTGGTGGCCATGAAGTGCGGGCTGCCCTACCGGAGGGACCTGGCGTTCGAGAACTCCTGCCATGCCGACGCCGAACGGGCGTTCGAGGCGCTGATGCAGGGCCGGCCGACGGAGCTGCGGCCGCTGCACGATTACCTGCTCCACCGGTTCGTGGCGCGGGCGGCGGACTTCGGGCTCCCCGTGCAGGTGCACACCGGCTACCTGGCCGGCAACTACGGGAGCCTCAAGCAGGGCGACCCGGCCGCGCTCATCCCCGTCCTGCAGCGCTACCGGGGGGTGCGGTTCGACCTGTTCCACGCCGGCTGGCCGTTCAGCGAGGTGACCGCGGCCATCGGGAAGGAGTTCCCCAACGTGTGGCTGGACCTGTGCTGGGCGTGGTCAATGAGCCCGCGTCACATGGAACGGACCCTGGACGAATGGCTGGCCACCGTGCCCCACAACAAGGTGTTCGCCTTCGGCGGGGACACCGGCCTGCCGTTCGCCGCTGTGGGCTACGCGCTGCAGGCCCGCGAAGGCATCGCCCGGGTGCTGGAGGGCAAGATCGAGCGCGGGGAATACGACGAGGCGACGGCGCGGCGGGTTGCCCGGCGCATCATGCACCGGAACGCGCGCCGGTTCTACAGGATGGGATAGGCCCGAGCCGATCGGGACAGCGCCTCAGATGGTAGCCTCACCGATCCTGGCCACCTCGGCGTATCCATGCAGATACAGCACCATCGCCCCCCCCAGTACGGCAAGCAGTTCCGTCAGCACCGCCACCAGCAGGAAGTGACGCAGGTTGGCGATCCTCCTGTACTGGTAGTAGGCATACAGCGAGACGGTGACCAGCAGGAGGGACACGATCAACCCGGCCTTAATGCCGGAGCTGGGCGTGAAATTGGCCACCATGTTGGGCATCGCTCCTTTGGCCACGAGCTTGCCCCTGTAGACCTCCAGACCCCACAGCAGGCCGGCGATCCAGATGGCGCCCACAGTGGCCCAGGCCCCGCTGAGCAGGACACCCGGCAACAGGCTCTTGTGCGTCAGCGCTGACACGAACAGGAAGGCGCAGCAGGCGACCGAGACGGTCAGGATGTGCAGCTTCTGCTGCCCGATGAAGCGGCCCACTTCTCCGAGCGGATTCTGCGTCCAGCGCAGGGAGGTCATCCCGCCCAGAACCAGCAGCACGATGAACACGGCGAGCGTGGCGCTCACGGCAGACGTCTCCCGGTACTCCGCCGGGGCGCTTTCCAACCAGGTGCCCTCTGCGACGCTCGCGGCGCCCCCGCGTCCCCCGCGGTAGGGGCTCGGTATCTCGAAGATCGTCTCGCAGGAGGGGCACTGGCCGTCGCGCCCGACATTCCTGTCGGACGTCTCCAGCTTCCGCCCACAGGACGGGCAGATGACTACTACACTGGCCATCGCGGCTCCTCTGTGGCGGTCGGGGGGATTCCGCGCACTTGCTCACTGTTGTAGCCTAACGCCGTGAGCATTGTCAAGCCGTCAGCCTTGCTCTCGGCGGCCCGCGCGCCCCAGAATCGGCCCGTAGACCTCCGCGTCCCGCACCGGGCAGCCGACCGGGCCGCCCCGGCGCATAAGCTCGCTGCACAGCCCGCAGGTGATGCAGCATCTGTGCGGGTCCATGCCGCCCTTCTCCAGCACGTCCCGGGCGAACTCGGGATAGGCCAACCCCTGTCGGCCCAGGCCGATGATGCGGGCGCCGCCGCTCCGGACGACCCCTGCCGCCACGGCGGGCATGAGCGCCCCCAGGTAGCTGTAGCCCGTGCCCACCACCGCCACCGCCGGCAGGGCCTGCTGGATGCATGCGGCAAACCGCACCAGCCGGTGGACGGCGGCCAGGGGGTGCTCGCCAGCCGGCGCCTGGCCGTCCCCTTCTCCGTCCGCCGGGCGGTTCACCTGCGGTCGGTAACGCGGGTTGCCGGCGGTCACGTTCACGCACGGCGCCCCCGTCTCTGCAAGCGCCGCGACCAGGCGGATCGGCTCTGCCAGGTCGCTCTCCCCCGGTCCGCCGGGTGCGGTGCCCCAGCTCCGGGGATGGTCCACCGGGTCCCAGGCGTTCAGACGCGACGTGACCATGAGGGCGGGCAGGGCATCGGCGATGCGGCGAGCAGTCTCGCGCACCAGGCGCGTCCGGTGCCCCCACGCCGGTCCGCCGTAGCGGCTGCCGGTCCGCGGGAAGGCGCGCAGCAACTCGGCCGCCAGGTAACCGTGACATGCCTTCACGTCGACACCGTTGAAGCCGGCCTGCTGAGCCAGCCGGGCGGCGTCCACATAGGCCCCTTGCAGCGCGTCCAGCTCCTCATCGCTCATGAGCGGATGCTCGGGGCCGAGTCCCTGCCAGGGATCCAGGGTGGGGGAGTGATAGCCGAGCACCGGCTCCGGCCGGCTGAAGCGGCCCGAGTGGGTGAGCTGCAGCACGCAGACGGGCTCATGCCCGGCGGCCATCGCCTCCCGGCCGGCCCGGCGCGTCTCCTCGACCAGGCGCGCCCATTCGCCGATGTTCCGGCCTGTCAGCATCATCTGATGCGGGTTCGAGCGCCCTTCGGGCACGACGGCACATGCCTCGAACCAGATCAGCCCGGCCCCGCCCGCGCCGAAACGCTGATAGCGGCGCCGGGTCAACTCCGTGGGAGAGCCGTCTTCCCCGCAGTCGCAGCCTTCCATGGGCTGGACGGCAAACCGGTTGGGCGTGCTGACGCTGCCCAGGGGCACCGGCTCGGCGAGCACGTCCGGGTCCCGGCTGATCGGCAGCTTCAGCCCCAGCTCCGCCAGGGCCGCAACAAGCTCCGCCACGCTGCGGTAGCCGGAACGTCGGGCCTCGCTCATCTGCGCTCCCGTCTTACCTGACCACGCGCGCCCCGGCCCAGTCGGCGAAGCCTGCCTCCCCCGCCGCCAGCGGCTCGCCGAAGTCCGTCACCAGCGTCAGTTCAGCAGCTCCGTTCAGGGGCACGATGGCCTCCTGGGGCGGGTTGGCGCCGGACAGCGGCCCCGCGGCCCATACCTCGCGCCCGTCCAGCAGCACGCGGAACACCACGCTGCCCCGCCGCCCGGCCGCCTCGTCCACCCCTACCATCGCGTGGAACGCGGCGTAGGGTTGCTCCAGTCGCCACGTGAGCGTGGTGCGGGGGTACGTGCCGATCCCCTTGCTGTAGGTCTCGCCGGCCAGGCGCATCGTCGCCCCCGTCACGGCGGCGTCCACGCGCGGCGGCCAGACCACGTCCAGCCACGGTTCGGTCGCCGTCTGCGCCGGCTGCAGGTCGCTCAGGTAGCAGTAGCCCACCGGTGCGAGCCGGATCCACTGGAGCCGCTCTCGCTCGACCACGTACCTGGTGGGCTCAACCATGGCCTCCAGGCGCCCTTCTGCAAGCTCCAGCGAGTCCACGCGCAGGCGCGAGCCGTGCACCAGCGCCACCGTGTGACGGGGCGCATCGCCCGCATCGGCCGGCCCGACCGGCGAGAGAACCAGCCAGGCGACCTCCTCCCAGAGCGGCGTCGTCTGCTCCTCGCCGCGCAGCACCACCGGGCCTGCGCTTCCAAACCCGGCCACGATGCATCCGGTCGCCTCGCGCTGGCCGCGCATGAGCAGCCGGTCCTGCCCCACAGGTGGGTCCAGGCGCGTCTGCCGCAGGCGGTCAAGCTGCGCCGGCGTCGCGTCCATCAGGAACCCACGAGTGGCGACGGCGGCCACCTGCTCAAGGGGCATGCCCTGCGCGTGCCATCCGTAGCCGGTCACGTCCACCGTCTCCGGCTCTTCCCCCGCCCTCAGCTCCCGGGCCATCAGGAGGCCGCCCGCGCGGGTGTACAGGCGCAAGGGCGGGCGCACCGGCGAAGTCTCGCGTTCGGGGAAGAGGATCTCCCGGAAGTCGCGCAGCTCATGGCTCTGCTCACCGGCCTCGGCGCGCAGCACGAACCGCCTGTCGGTGATACGCACCAACCGGCCCGTCTCTTGCCCCGATGCCGTCCGCAGGCAGACGGCCCGCGGCTCCTCGACCGGCGCAGCAGAGCCGCAGAGCAGAGCGACGAGCATCAGTCCGGGCAACGTAGTCACGTGCGCAATCCTGTCGGCGGGGTGGTCCGCATTATACGTAGTGCCGCGCCGGGCGCAAAGCCGCCGCAGAAGGGCGCCTTTGACGGCCGCAGCCCCGCGCCCTACAATCCTGACCGGGGATGGAAGGGTCTCTTTCCGGCAGCACGGGAGGTCGCCATGGATCTGTTCGAGACCATCGAGAGCCGACGGAGCATCCGCTCCTATGAGGACCGCGAGGTAGAGGAGGAGAAGCTGACCAGGGCGCTGGAGGCGGCCCGCAGGGCCCCTTCGGCCGGCAACGCCCAGGAGTGGCGGTTCGTCGTCGTGCGGGACGAGGACAGCCGCCGGCAACTGGTGGAGGCCGCCAAGGGGCAGGAGTTCGTCGGCCAGGCCCCCGTGGTCATCGTGGCCTGCGCCGCCGACCACGACCACGTCATGTCCTGCGGCCATCCCAGCCACCTCATAGACGTGGCCATCGCCATAGACCACCTGACCCTGGCGGCGCGTGCGCTCGGGCTGGGCACCTGCTGGGTGGGGGCTTTCGACCCGGACAAGGTGCGCCGGATACTGGGCATTCCAGACTCGGTCGAAGTCATCGAACTCGTGCCGCTCGGCTACCCGACCGCGTGGCCCGATGCCAAGGCGCGCAAGGACCTGGAGCAGATAACCCACTACGAACGCTGGCGGCCGGCCTGAGGGGGATTGCGGGCGGATGGTCCCGGTAGCTCCGGCCGGAAGGAGGAATGCGCATGGGAGCCCGACCGCGTCTTATCGTCGCGTGTGCGCTTCTGCTCGCCGTCTTCCTGGCACCCGGACCTGATCGAAGTAGCCGAGGTACGGGAGGCCGACTTCCAGGCCGTTCTGGTGGGACTGGCCAGACCACTGCCGGAACCCGGCTCCCAGGAGTGGATGGAAGCCGACCGTCCCCTGCCGGTGGACAAGGGTAGCCGACTGCTGGCCGCCCACGCGGCATGGAAGAAGAGCCTGTCTGAGTATGCAGAGGCGGCGCTGACGGTAGACCCGGGCTACGCCGGATCGCCTGCGACGTTCCTGAAAGGGGCCATGGACGACGTGGCGTGGTACAGCTCCCTGCGCGGGGTCGGCATGCTCGTCGTGGAGCCCACAGGGGAAACGGAACAGCAATGAAGGCACCGCCGAAGGGCTCCGGGAGGCACGGTCCCGTTCGGGTGGGGGACCTGCTGGTGGACCTGGCGGCGCTGGCGGGGTTGGCCCATGAGTGTGACCCCGAGCTGTGCCGGGGGTCCGGCTCGTGCTGCGCCGATTACGACGTGTTCCTCGAACAGGGGGAGCGGGAGCGCATCAGCAGGCTTCTGCCGACGGCGGGGCGTCACGCCGCCCACCTGCGCGGGGCGGATCCCGAGAGCGTGTTCCGCCGCCTGGGGCCGCATGTCTACGCGCTGGCAAGGAGGGAGGACGGCCTCTGCCGGCTGGCCTACCGCGACGGCCGGGGACGGGTGCTCTGCGCGCTCCACTCGGCGGCGCTCGAGCAGGGGCTGGATCCGACGCGTGTCAAGCCGGGAAGCTGCCTGCTCTGGCCCCTGAGCCTGACCAGCTCCCGGCCGCCGGTCCTCTCGGTGCAGGAAGGGGCATTCGCCTACCCGTGCAACCGGCGGCGGCCGCGTGGGTCGGCACTCAGCCCGTCGGTGGCGGTATCGGTTCGGAGCCTGTTCGGAGAGCCGTTCGCCGGGCAGCTCACCGAGGCCCTGCGGAAGAAGCTCGGCGGGCAGGACGCCCGCCCTTGAGCGCCCCCTCGCGCCGGGGGGCGCTCTGCGTCACTGGTGCGCGCGTTCTGTCGCTCCGGGCTACTCGACCCGGATGCTGACAGACTTGCGCTCGTCCTTGATGTTGATCAGTTCCCCGACGGCCCCCTCTTCGATCATGTCCACGACCAGTTCGGGGTCCAGCCTGCCCAGTTTGCCCTCGGGCACCAGTCGAAGTCCGGCCTCGGCCAGGGCGACCGGGATGCGCACGTTCACGTACGACTCATCGTCAGTGCCCTCGATGACCGGGGTGTGGTCCACGATGGTGATGCAGAGATACCTTTTCTCGGCCACGGCTGCTCCTCTCCTCTCTGGTCTGGACGGCCTCTCCGGTTCGGGTTCGACCGGTTCGGACACCTCGAATGTTTCCAGCCCTTCATCGCTCATGGCCTTCTCCTTGCGTCGCAGGAACACGGGTCCCAAGCGTGTTATATACGATACGGGGGAGTTGTCAACCGAAGCTCCCCCCCGCCGCCCTGGCGGCTGGTTTGCGCGCGGGGTCCGCGGCGAGTAGAATCGTGCAGACCTCCCTGCCTCCCACTCACAGAGGGGCCACCGAGTTGAAGAAACGCTTACAGAACGACGAACCCGAACGCCCCCTGGCCGGCTGGCCCTGGAGCCGGCGCAGCGTGGAGGATGACTTCGAGTTGCTGGACGCTGCGTCACAGAGCAAGGGGTTCACCCGGACCGACACGTGGCGGGTGTTCCGCATCATGAGCGAGTTCGTAGAAGGCTTCGAGCAACTCAGCAAGATAGGGCCGGCCGTGGCCATATTCGGCAGCGCCCGCGCCTCGGATTCCGACGCCTACTACGAACCGGCCAGGCGCACCGCCCGGCTGCTGGCCGAGCGCGACATCGCCGTCATCACCGGCGGGGGCGAGGGGCTGATGGGCGCGGCCAACCGCGGCGCACAGGAGGGCGGCGGCCTGTCCGTCGGGCTGAACATCGAGCTGCCCCACGAGCAGAAGCCGAACGAGTACTTGGACCTGATGCTGGAGTTCCACTACTTCTTCGTGCGCAAGGTCATGTTCCTGAAATACTCGGTCGGTTTCATCCTGTTCCCCGGCGGCTACGGCACCATGGACGAGCTGTTCGAGGCGCTCACCCTGGTGCAGACCGAGCGCAACCCGAACTTCGGAGTCGTCCTGTTCGGCTCAGAGTACTGGCGCGACCTGATAGGGTGGATCAAGGGCACCATGGCCGAGCGCGGCTACATCAGCTCCGAGGACCGGGACCTGTTCGAGCTGACCGACGAACCCGAACGGGCCGTCGAACTGGTCATCCGGCAGCTCCACGAAGTGGCCAGACTCCAGGCCAGCCGCCGCAAGGAGTCCTGAACCACGCCGTGCCCGCACAGCCCCAAGTCGGCGGGCGGAATGCGGTTGCGCAACCGCAGGTTCTCTGCTATAGTCGTTTCCCGCCTGTACGCCGGCGAAGCTGCACGGAACACGCGGGTTAGAGGAACCGGCCTTGATCATCACACTGGACGGCCCGGCGGCGGCCGGCAAGAGCACCGCCGCACGGCGGCTGGCCATACGGCTGGCATTCCGCTACCTGGACACGGGCGCCATGTACAGGGCGGCCACCTGGAAGGCGCTCCAGACTGGCGCTGATCTGGGTGATCCCGGGGCGCTGGCCGAGCTGGTGCGCGGAACGTGCATCGAGCTGAAACCGGACGGCCGGGTCGTGTGTGACGGACGCGACGTCACCGAGGAGGTGCGCAGCCCCCGGGTGACGCGCGACATATACCACCTGGCCGATGAGCCGTCCGTGCGCGAGGCCATGCGGGTGCACCAACGCCGGTTCGCCCGCGAGGGGGACCTGGTGAGCGAGGGACGCGACCAGGGGACGGAGGTCTTCCCGGACGCGGACCTGAAGTTCTACCTGAGCGCCTCCCTGCGGGAGCGCGCCCGGCGGCGCTGGAAGGAACTGCGAGAGGCCGGACGCGGCAGACCGCTCGAGGAGGTCAGGCGGGAGCTGGCCGAGCGTGACGCTCGCGACAGCAAGCGCCCCGTCGGCGCCTTGCGCAGGACGGACGACATGATCCTCATTGACAACACGGATATGACGCCGGAGGAGGCGGTCCGCGTCATGGTCGAGCACGTCAGAAGCCACACGGCGGCTTAGCAGGCTGACCTCGCCCATCCCGTGGCATTCCGAGCCCCCATGCGCAAAGGCTTCTATCAGTTCTGCCGACGGGTGGTCCGGGGTCCGGTGAAGGTGCTGTGGCGGCTGCAGTACTGGGGCGTGCCGGACGTCGCGGACCGGGACGGCGGGCTGCTGATCGCCGCCAACCACCAGAGCTTCCTGGACCCCGTGCTGGTCGGGGTGGCCTGGCCGGAGCCCATCTGCTACCTGGCCCGCCGCAGCCTGTTCCGCATACGCGGCCTGGCCCTGCTGATGCGCGCTCTGGGCGGGCATCCCATCAGCCGGGGGACGGTGGACGTTGCGGGCATGAGAACGGCGTTGCGCCTGCTCCGCCGCGGAAAGACGGTGCTGGTGTTCCCCGAGGGGACGCGCACCCGCGACGGCTCGCTGGGCCGGTTCAGGTCCGGGGCTGCGGCCCTGGCCCGGCGTTGCGGCGTACCGATAGTGCCGGCTTGTATTGAGGGCGCCTATCGGTGCTGGCCGCGCACCCGAACGCTGCCCCGTAGCGGCCGCATCGCCGTGGCCTTCGGACGGCCGATGGAGCCCCGCCCGGACGAGCGCGCGGAGGAGCTGAACCGGCGTCTGAGAGATGAGATAGAGCAACTGCGAGCTTCGCTCGGCAGGCTTGGGACCTGAAGCATGAGGCTTGAGCAACGACAGAATGGCAACGGCTCACGCGGCGGGCCGGCGACGGGCCGTTGCCGTACCTCACGCCTCGGTGAGCAGGCCTCACGCCTACTACCTTCTCCTCTAACCTTTCGGGTGAACAATGGCTAAGCGTGATGTGCTCTCCGAGTTCGGCATAGACCGCGACGAAGTAGAGCAGGAACTTCAGCAGTCTCTCCAGGGGATAGAAGAAGGTCAACTGGAGAAGACACTCGACGAATCCGTCAAAGACTACAACGTCAACACCATCCTCGAAGGGCGCGTGGTGAGCGTGACCGACGACGAGGCGATGGTGGACGTCGGCTACAAGAGCCAGGGCGCCATACCGCTGCAGGAGTGGGGCCACGACGAGCAGGTCTCCGTCGGCGACACCGTGGAGGTGTTGCTGGAGGCGGTGGAAGACGACTCCGGCCTCGTGCAGCTCTCCAAGCGCAAGGCGGACCGCATCCGCCGCTGGGAGCGCGTGGTCACCCACCAGGAGGAAGGCGACGTGGTGACCGGCACGGTGATGCGCAAGATCAAGGGCGGCCTGCTGGTGGACATCGGGGTGCCGGTCTTCCTGCCGGCCAGCCAGGTGGACATCCGCCGCCCCGGCGAGATCGCCGACTTCATCGGCCGACGGCTCACCTGCAAGATCCTCAAGATAGACGATGACCGCCGCAACATCGTCGTCTCCCGCCGCCAGCACCTGGAGGCCGAGCGGGACATCATGAAAGTGCGCCTGTTCGACGACCTGGAGCC
>CAYFVS010000362.1:0-7981 GCA_964346565.1 uncultured candidatus Brocadiaceae bacterium
GCGGCCGCCGGAGCCCGGCGCCGACGGGCGCCTCCTGCACGTGGTCGAGCGCGTGGACGAGCAGATAGAGTCCCTGGCCTATGAGGAGAAGACGCCGCTCGGACTGGGGGGCATGGCCAGCAAGATCGAGGCCGCGCGAATCGCCACCGAGGCCGGCGAGGCGGCGGTCATCGCCGACGGGCGGGACCCCACGGCCCTGCGCCGGCTGATGGCCGGCGAGCAGGTGGGCACCCTGTTCCTGCCCGTGGGGGAGCGGCTGCGCAGCCGCAAGCGCTGGATCCGATTCACCAGCCGCCCGCGGGGGTCCATCTGCGTGGACGAGGGCGCCCGGAAGGCGCTGCTTGAACGGGGCACCAGCCTGCTGCCCAGCGGCATTGTGGACACGGAGAAGGAGTTCGAGCGGGGAGACGTGGTCCGGCTCAAGGGTCCCGACGGCCGGGAGTTCGCCCGCGGGCTGAGCAACTACTCCCGCGCGGAAGTCCGCCGCATCATGGGCTGTCAGACGGGCCAGATAGAGGACATCCTCGGCTACAAGCACTACGACGAGGTGGTCCACCGGGACAACCTGGCCCTGATGCAATAGCGGGTGCGTGAACTGCTGAGCTGCGGCAACGCAGCAATGGAGCAACCCAACAACCGCCCTGCTACAGCTCCTCCTGCAGCTCGCGGACCGATTTACCCAGGACGGGGTGGACGGCGTCCGGGGCTATCTCCCCGAGGGGCTCGAGCACGAACTGGCGCTTGTGCATGTGCCGGTGGGGCACCTGGAGGCGCGGTTCGTCAATGATCTGGTCCTCGTACAGCAGCAGGTCCAGGTCCAGCTTGCGCGGCCCCCAATGGACGGTGCGCACGCGGCCCAGCTCGTCCTCCACGTCCAACAGCACGTCCAGCAGTGCCCGCGGCGACAGCGTGGTGCGCAGCTCGGCGGCGGCATTGATGTAGGGCCCCTGCGGCGGACCGCCCACCGGTTCGGTCTCGATGAAGGTTGAGACCCGGCGCACTTCGATGCCTTCGCGGCCGTCCAGCGCCTCCAGAGCCCGGCGGAGAATGCGCTGCCGCTGGCCCAGGTTCGAGCCCAGGCCGATGTAGGCGGTGTGGGCGTCCTGTTGCTGGTCGCTCACGGCCCGTTCCCCTGGTCGAGCGCGGATACCTTTGCGGCTGCTGTGCGCCCCTGTTATGATACCGGCGGTTGCCGTCCTCATGCCAGGCCACGGAGGCCCTCCCCGTGATCCCTGATGACCTGTTCTACACCGAGTACCACGTTTGGGTTCGGCCGGAAGAGGAGTGGGTCGAGATCGGCGTGACCGCGCCCATACTGCGGCAGCTCGAACCCCTGATCGGCGTCGAGATACTGGACGCGGACGACGCCATGAAGTTCGAGATCCCCTTCGCCGAACTTGAAGGGGCCGAGCAGACCCATTACCTGTATCCGCCGGTTGAGACTCGGATTGTAGAGGTGAACGAGGAAGTCCTGTGGGACCAGGCCAAGCTGGTGGAGCATCCCTACGAGAGCGGCTGGCTGCTGCGGGCGGTGGCACCGGGGACTGAGGAGCTGCTGCACCTGATGACCGCGACTGCATATGCCGAGTTCTGCGAGGAGAAGTTGGGCAAGGACTGCAAGGATGAGTGACCGACGCTACAGGGCGGGAGTGGTCGGAGCCGGCCTGGTCGGCCAGCGGCTGGTCGCCGTGCTCGAGGAGCGCCAGTTCCCCCTTCAGGAGCTGCGCATCATGGCGACCTCCGCGCGCCGGCAGGAGATAGCCGGCCGGGAGCGGGAAGTCATCGAGGCGAGCGAGGACGCCTTCGATGGGCTGGACATCGCACTGTTCGCCGGCACCGAGGGCGAGTCCGGCGCCAGCCAGCTCTACGGCTGGCAGGCGGTCGAGAAGGGCGTCTTCGTCGTGGACAACGGCAGCGACTTCCGCATGGACGAGCGCGTGCCCCTGGTGGTGCCTGAGGTCAACCCCCTGGCCATACGCGCGCATCAGGGCTTCGTGGCCAACCCCAACTGCAGCACCATCCAGCTGGTCGTCGCCCTGGCGCCTCTGCACCGCGTGGCGGCTTTGAAACGCGTCGTGGTCAGCACCTACCAATCGGTCAGCGGCACCGGTCGCTCCGGCGTGACCGCCCTCCAGGAGCAGCGGCAGGCCGGCGGTGCCGTGGCCGACCTGGGTCCCTATCCTCATCCCATCTACAACAACTGCATCCCGGAGATCGGCAGCCTGGCGGACGAGCCCTTCCCCGGATACTACAGCGAGGAAGTGAAGATGGTCCTGGAGACCAGGAAGATCCTGGGGCGGCCCGACCTGCCGGTGACTGCCACCTGCGTGCGCGTGCCGGTGGAGTGCAGCCACAGCGAGGCAATCAACGCCGAGTTCGAACGTCCCATCGGCGCGGACGAGGCGCGCAACATACTGCAAGAGGCGCCCGGCGTGACCGTGGTGGACGAGCCGCAGCGCTCCCGCTATCCGCTGGCCGCCGACGCCACCGGGCGGGACGATGTCTATGTCGGCCGAATCCGCCGGGACCCCTCGTGTCCGAACGCGCTTGACCTGTGGTGCGTCTCAGACAACCTGCTCAAGGGGGCGGCGCTCAACGCCGTCCAGATTGCCGAGGAAGCCATCGAGATGGACCTGATCTGAGCCGCAGCCGGCTCACCGGCCGGGACCTCCTTCCGATCTCCGTTCAGCAGGGGACTGCCAGGATGACCGCCGAACGAGACGACCCCCGTCCGGAGCCGATGCGGGTGAGCCTGCCGCATGAGTTGAGGCCGACCGACGCGTGGCGGCCCGGGCGCTACCTGGTATGCGATGCGCTGAACGAGGGGGAGCTTCTCGCCAGGCTGGTCTTCCACTTCCAGCAGGGCGAGCAGGCCATGGAGATCCGCATGGGCCTGTTCCCCGGCGTGCCCACCCGCGTTGTGCTGCCGCTGTCCATGCTGGACAGCCAGGTGGTCATCCCCGGCCGCACGCCGCACCGCTTCAAGTGCGTCTGCGGCGGGGGGCCGGTGGACCCCGCCGCGCTTGACCGCGCGTGGCTCACGGCGGAGACCGCTGGCGGCGGGCCGCAGGTGCGCATAGCCGAGTGCAAGCTGGCCGACGACCTGCCCGGCGAGTGGCCGCGCGCGGAAGAGCCCATAACCGACGAGCTGCACCAGTGGACCGGCCGGCTGTGGCCCGGCAAGACGGAGACCCTCCAGCAGATGCGCCGGGCCCTGGAGCAGGAGCTGGAGGACCTGCCGCCCGAGCCGCCCCGGGAGCGCAGCCGCTGGGGCGGGTGGACCGGCGAGCGGTTCGACGCCACCGGTCGGTTCCGCACCGAGCACGACGGCCGGCGCTGGTGGCTGGTGGACCCGGACGGCTACCCCTTCTACAGCGTGGGGGTGGACTGCGTGCGTCCGTCCGTCTCCGCGGAGACGTTCGGCAACGACGACCTGTTCGTCGAGCTGCCGGCACGCGACGGGCCGTATGCCGATCTATGGAGCAGCCGCCGGGACAACAGCGCGCTGTTCGACGGCATGAGGCACAACCTGATGCGCACGCTGGGGCAGGGCTGGCACCGCAAGTGGATGGAGCTGTGCCGGCGCCGCCTGGTGGCGTGGGGCTTCAACACCGTGGGCAACTGGTCGTCGCTGGAGTTCTGCCGCTTCGCCGAGCTGCCCTACGTGTGGCCCCTGCGGGGCTTCCCCGGGACCGAGGAGATGATTTTCCGTGACTTCCCGGACGTATTCAGCGACGAGTACAGGCGCAACAGCCGGGAGTTCGCCGCCCAGCTCGGGGAGTTCCGGGGCGATCCCCACCTGATCGGCTACTTCCTGCGCAACGAGCCGCACTGGGCCTTCGGCGTCTATAGCCTGGCCGAGAGGATGCTGCTGCGCGCCGACCCGTTCGCCAGCCGTCGGCGGCTGGCCGAATGGCTCAAGGAGCGCCACGGCACCGTCCGGAAGTTGAACCATGCCTGGGGCAGCGACCTGGGCAGCCTGGACGATCTATTGGTCGGCCCGGTCAGCGAGGACGTGCTGACCACGGAAGGCGCACGGGAGGACCTGAGGGAGTTCAGCCGGCTGATGATTGCCGAGTACGTCCGGGCGCCCAGCGAGGAGTGCCGCCGCGTGGATCCCGATCACCTGAACCTGGGCGTGCGCTACGCCTGGATCGCCCATGAGGACCTGTTGGCCGGGGCGCAGGTCTTCGACGTGTTCAGCATAAACGGCTACGCCGCGCGGCCCGGCGCAGACGTCATCGCCCGTTGCTCGCAAGCGGCCGACGCCCCGGTGATGGTCGGCGAGTTCCACACCGGCGCGCTGGACCGTGGCCTGCCATGGGGCGGCCTGCGCATGGTCCGTACCCAGGCGGATCGGGCCGCTTCCTACCGCTACTACGTCGAGCAGGGCGCCGCCATCCCCGAGCTTGTCGGCGCGCACTATTTCCTGTGGAACGATCAGCACGTGGTCGGGCGGTTCGACGGCGAAAACTGGCAGATTGGCCTGGTGGACATCTGTCAGATGCCCTACGCCGAGGTGGTCGAGGCCGCGCAGCGGAGCCACGGGCGCATCTACGAAGTGGCTGCGGGGCGCCAGGAGCCGTTTGACGAGCTGCCCGAGGCCATCGAAGTGAGGTGAACCGCCACGGAGGGGACACACATGAGCGAACTGGAAGGCAAGGTGTTCGGATGCCTGGCTGCGAGCCAGATCGGCTCGGCCATGGGAGCAGCCGTCGAGGGCTGGAGCTGGCGGCGGGTAGAGGAGCAGTACGGCCGCCTGGACCGTCTGGTGCCCTACGAGCACTACGACAACGGCTGGGTGCGCGAGCCCGGCACCACCGAGGACGGCATCGAGCGGCAGCGAGTGTTCCTGCGAGCCATCCGGCGGGCTCAGGGGCGCATCAGGGCCGAGGACGTGGCCGCCGTCTGGCGGGACGAGGTTGACCCCGACCACGCCAGGTGGTGCATGGAGCCGTTCGACCGCTACCTGATAGGGCTGGCCCGGGCGGGCGTCCCGGCGGCGCTCATCGGTGGGTTCAGCCCTTACACCAACCTGATTTCGCTGGCCCGCTCGTGCCACCCGCTGGGGCTGATCAACGCCGCCGACCCGGAGCAGGCGTGGCAGGACGTCCACCAGGTGGGGCTGGTGCTTCAGGGGCCGAGCGGGAGCGGGCTGGAGTGGGCCGGGCTGGTCGCCGCCACCATTGCGGCTGCCTGCCGTCCGGGTGCCACGTTCCCGGACGCGCTTGAGGCGGGGCTCGATCTGGTGGGAGGGGACATCGCGGCCGAGGTACGCCGCGCCCTGAGCGTGGCCGACGAGGTGGACGATCCGGTCGAGATGCGCGCGATCTTCGACGAACGGCATTACTCCGGCCAGGGCATGGTATATGCCCTCAGCTACGCCAACGAGATCGTCTCTAAGGCGATGGCCGTCGTGAAGGCCACCGACGCCGACCCGAAAGAGGCCATCCTGACGGCCGTCAACTTCGGGCGCGACACGGACTGCCTGGCGGCAGTAGCGGGGGGGATTGCCGGCGCGCTGTCCGGCGGCCAGGGCCTGCCGACCGAGTGGGTCGAACAGGTGGACCGGGCGACCGGAGCCAACCCGCACACTTGCCTTTCCCTGACGCTGCGGGAGATGGCCGGCATCGTCGTGGACGGGCTGCGGGCGCAGATGGCGCGCGCCCGCCGGCGTGCCGAGACGCTGGAAGAAGCGCTGGGCTGAGAGTCTTCGACAGGGAGGACCGGCTGTGGACATCATTGACGGCATGGAGATCGAGGAGATCATCTGCCTATACATGGAGCGGGGCGACGATTTCCACGAGTGCGTCGAGCGGGCGGCGCGCGAGAAGGACATCCGCTCCGGCGCCATACTGAGCGGCATCGGCACGTTCGACGTGGCCCGCATCCACCACATCAAGCACACCGGTTTCCCCTCCGACGACGAGTTCGTGACCCTGGAGGGTCCGGTGGAGCTGTGCTCAGTGGACGGCATCATCGCGGACCACCAGCCGCACATGCACACGACGATGGCCGTGCGGGGGGACGAGTTGTTCGCGGGCCACCTGGAGCCGGGTTGCCGGGTGCTGTACCTGGCGGAGGTTGTGATTGCGAAGTTTGCCGGCCGCGACCTGGAGCGTGACACCCATCCCGAGCACGGCACTCCCCGGCTGAAGGCCCGTTCCTGAGGGCGGCGCTTCGCTTACCGCGCATCCGTCACCACGCGGGGGCACAGGTCATGTCCTTCGATTCTCTGCGTGCCGTGCGCCCGCTGGGGTCGGTGCCGCCCGAGTACCGTCGGCGCGGCTACAAGCACACGGCGAGCTGGGTGTTCTTCGGCGCCTTCTACGCCGTCATGGTGGGGGAGGGGCCGTTCGTCGTGCGACAGCTCGGCGGGACGGCCCTCCAGAGCCTCCTGTTCAACGTCGCCCGCGGCGTCGTGCTGCTGCCGGCCGTCCTGTGGGTGCCTCTGGTCCAGCGGCGCAACCCGGTGCGCCTCACCGGGCTGGTGCTCGCGCTGGCCGGGCTGGTCGTGCTGCTGAGCGCGTTCGCGGGGGGCGCGATGAGCCTGTCGCTGGTGCTGACCGGTTCGCTCATGCTGGCCGCCACGCATCGTCCTGTGCTGGGCACGGCGCTGGAGCAGATATACCCCGCCCCCTGGCGCGGCAAGCTCATCAGCATGCCCACCACGGTGGACATGCTCGTGCGCTGCCTGGTGCTGGTCGTGGCCGGGCGGCTGCTGACCGCCGACCTGTCTGCCTACCGGTGGGTCTTTCCGTCGGCCGGGCTCTGCATGGTGGTGGCAGGGCTGCTGTTCCGCCAGATACCCGGCAGCCGCGCCGGGGCGCAGGAGGCGCCTCCCGCCTCCGGGCAGCCCCTGCTGAGCCGGGCCGCAGCGGCCGTGGGCCGCGCCCTGCGCAACCGAACGCTGCTGGTCTTCCTTGTCGGCTACTTCCTGGTGGCCTCCGGCGGCGTGCTGATGGGCAACGTGCTGCCGCTGTTCGCCCACGACGAGCTGCTGCTGACCCCGGACCAGTGGGGCGATGCGGTGGGCGCCTACCTGTTTGCCATGCTGGTGAGCTTCTGGTTCTGGGGGCGGTTCATGGACCGGTTTGGGGCGCCGCTGACCATGCTCATCTGCTGGAGCGGGTTCGGCCTGCTGGGCGCATCGCTCTTCCTGGTGGACTCATGGCCGGCCTTCCTGGCGGTGGTCGGCGCGCGTGGGCTGTTCATGTCCGGCAACCTGGTGGCGTTCTTCCCCATCGTCATGCACTTCACCGACTCGTCGGAGACCATGAGCGGCATGGGGCTGCACGGCTCCCTGTGGGGGCTGCGATGGGTGCTGATGCCGCTGGCGGTGATCTGGGTTGTGGACGCGGCGCTGTTCCCGAAACGCTACGTCTTCCTGGTCTCGGTGGCCATGATTGCGGCCGGGGTCAGCGTGATGGCCGCCGTCTGGCGCCGCGACCACCGCTCACAGCCCCAGGACGCGGGCGATGCTGCCGCCCATGACCAGGGCGCGTGAGTCAACGTCCGCTCCGTTATCTCGCCCCCTTCTCGTGCCTATCCATGGCCTCCTCAGCGGTTTGTTCTGTCAGGAGCCTTGAGTGCTCTGCGCATTCCTACGATAAGATTGCGGCCGATGGTATTCGCTTGGCGCGGAGTATCACTGTGCAATCTCGTTATTGATGGCGTCGAGGCCCACCAGCGCCGCTTCAGCCGCGGCGCAACACCACCATCCCGCCTCTGTGCCCATGCCGCGGACAGCCGGAGCGACGCCGCCAGCAGATGGCAAAGGCCCGCAAAGTGGGGCGATTCAGCCGCACCATATGGCAAGGCCGCGCCCGAATCGCTCAGGTTCGCCGCTCGCGTGGGCTCGCGGCTGCACCCGGGGCTACGCCTGAGCCGCCCGCCGCAGGGCGGGCTTAACTGCTCCCGCAACGCCTCCAGGGCCTACTCGAACGACTGCTGTTCCTCCCGACGGATGACCTCGCTGGTG
>CAYFVS010000363.1:0-1831 GCA_964346565.1 uncultured candidatus Brocadiaceae bacterium
GCTGCACTGCCCCAACCCGCACTATTATAACAGCTCACAGCAAAACGTCAACACCTGATCGGGCAACCCTGGCAGCCTGTTGACGAACTGGATCTGGCCGCGTCGGGAGCGCCGCGCACTCGCATGCAAGGCGCGCCGACGCAGGCGATACTCTATGTATAGTCGAGGAGGCGCAACGCAGCAGACGGCTGCGCGCCGGCCCAACCCTATGGGCCGCCGCCCTTGACAACGGCACGTCGGCTGGTAAGATGCCTGCCCTGTCAACATCGGTGTCCTCGCGCTGTAGCTTCTCAAGCCAGGGAGTACCGCGGCATGGACAAGACGGTACGCGTTGTACTGGGCCAGAAGGACATCCCCCGGCAGTGGTACAACATCCAGGCTGACCTGCCCACACCCATGCACCCGCCGCTGAACCCGGCCACGGGGGAGCCGGTGGGTCCGCAAGACCTGGCGCCGGTCTTCCCCATGAACCTGATCGAGCAGGAGGTCAGCCAGGAGCGATGGATTGACATCCCAGAGCCGGTGCTGGGGAAGTACGCCCTGTGGCGCCCTTCCCCGCTGCACCGGGCGGTGTTCCTGGAGGAGGCCCTCGATACGCCCGCCCGCATCTATTACAAGAACGAAGGCGTCTCCCCGCCCGGGAGCCACAAGCCGAACACCGCCGTCGCACAGGCGTATTACAACAAGGAGTTCGGCATCAAGCGGCTGACCACCGAGACGGGCGCCGGCCAGTGGGGCAGCGCCCTGGCGATGGGCTGCCAGCTGTTCGGGCTCGAGTGCAAGGTGTACATGGTCCGGATCAGTTTCGATCAGAAGCCCTACCGCAAGTTCATGATGCAGGTGTGGGGGGCCGACTGCGTGGCCAGCCCCAGCGAGGAGACCCAGACGGGCCGCAAGATACTCCAGGAGATGCCCGACACGCCGGGCAGCCTCGGAATCGCCATAAGCGAGGCCATCGAGGACGCCGTCACCAGCGAGAACACCCGCTACTCCCTCGGCAGCGTGCTGAACCACGTGCTGATGCACCAGACCGTCATCGGCCTGGAAGCGAAGAAGCAGATGGAGATGATCGGAGAGTACCCTGACGTGGTGATCGGCTGCGCCGGGGGAGGCTCGAACTTCGCCGGCACGGCTTTCCCGTTCGTGTGCGACAAGATGAACGGCAAGGAAGTGCGGGTCATCGCCACCGAGCCGACGGCCTGTCCCACGATGACGCGTGCGCCGTTCGTCTATGACTTCGGGGACACGGGCATGACCACGCCGCTGCTGCCCATGTACTCCCTGGGCCACGACTTCGTGCCACCGCCCATCCACGCCGGCGGGCTGCGCTACCACGGCATGGCACCGCTGGTGTGCAAGCTGCTGCGGGAGGAGCTTATCGAGGCAATGGCCCTGCACCAGCTCGAGTGCTACGAGAGCGCCGTGCTGTTCGCCCGCACCGAGGGCTTCATCAGCGCGCCGGAGACCTCCCACGCCATTGCGGCGGTCGTCCAGGAGGCCGAGAAGGCCAGGGAAGAAGGCAAAGAGAAGGTCATCCTGTTCAACTGGTCCGGACACGGCCTGATGGACCTGAGCGGGTACGAGGCATACTTCAGCGGCGAGCTGGTGGACTACGCGTTGCCTGAGGAGGCGCTGCAGCAGTCCCTGGCCGGCCTGGAAGGGCTGCCGAAGCCAGAGTGAGGCGCTGCACAAGGGGCGCCGAAGAGACGGGTCTCGTGGGTGTCCGGCTCGTGTCCAAGTGATATCACAGAGGGGACAGGCTGCCCGCCGGTCCGGGCCGGGCAGTGCCATATACTGTGTGGATCATGCCAGTTGACGAACACGACGAGAG
>CAYFVS010000364.1:0-14776 GCA_964346565.1 uncultured candidatus Brocadiaceae bacterium
TCCCCGGCCACGATCGGCGTGATGCCGCCGTTCATGTAGTCGCCGGGCTGCAGGTTGTTCCAGAGGTCGGGATAGGGCGGGTCAATCGTGTACCACTCGGCCAGGTGGTCCTGGTTGGCTTCCCGACGGGACATGTACTCGCGCACGATGCTGACGGCCTGCTCGTGGTCCGCCAGGCCGCGGTTGACGTCGTGGGGATTGGAGAAGGAGAGCTGCTCCGCCTCGTCAACGCCCAGTTCGCGCGGCAGCGGGTCCAGGTCCACGTGGTGGGTGTAGAACCGCCCGTTCCAGCACAGCTCGTTGGCAGCGCGCTTCAGCTCCTCCGCCCGGGCGTTCCACTCGGTCGCCTTCTCGTCGCGGCCCAGGTGAGCGTTCATCTTCGCCAGTTGCCGGCATGCCTGGTAGACCCCGGAGTTGTCCCCGTGTAGCACGCCCATCGGGGTGTCCTGGTCAATCCACATGAAGTCCCACTGGCCGAAGTGGTTCGTGTTGCCATTCGGATGGGCCTCGGCCACGCAGCGGTGCTGGAAGTCCCACGTGTCTATGGTGAACCCCCGCTTGACCACGCCGTGCTCGGCGTCCCAGCGCATGGGGTCGCTCGTCGAGTAGTTGATGGCTTCCTCCAGCCCCGGCAAAGCGCGCGCCATCCAGCCGTCGTCGCCGCTGGCCTGCCACGCCTCGTAGTACTCCTGCACCAGCAGGTACTCCACGTCGGCCTCGACCGGCACGCGGGCGAAATACCACCGCAGGTCGTCCGTCTTGCCCGCCCACTCGTCGCCCCATTGGCTCTGGCGCAGGTAGGTGTCCACCTTCCGCCCCGTGCAGGGGTCAACGTGTCCGCCCCGGTTGATGAAGTCGTAGATCATCCCGTTGGGGCGCTGCATGTCGAGGAACATCTCGGCGCAGGAGCGGGCTTCGGAGTCCCAGTAGCGGGCCGCCTGGTAGACGTAGGAGTCGTCGCGGATCCAACCCACCAGGATGCGCACGTTCCGGCCGTTCACGAACGCATGTCTGGCGCGGCCGGCGATCTCCGCCTGCATCCAGGTCAAGTAGCGCTCGTACCATCCGCTGCCGGTGCGCAGGGAGGTGGCGGCGCCAGCGCGGAAAGATCCCTGTTCGATCATCTCGCCTTCGGCGTCCAGCACGCGCACCCGATGGGTGCCCAAAGCGCCGCGCACCAGGAAGCTGCACTGCCCGTCCTCAATGGGTTGCTCGACGTAGGTCCTCTCCTGCCCGTCAGTTACGACGCACAGGTCGCCCTCGGCAGTAACAGTGAGTTGCTCCAACGGCGCCGCCGCGGATGTCTCTTCATTCTGCTTCGTGATGTCCATCGCGTACACTCCCCGTGGGATCGGGTTGGCTTCGGCAGGCAATCCTAACAGCTACAGCCCGGCTGGCAAGTGCGGAGGCCGAGCCGCCGGGGACGACGAAGGAACGACAGCCGCCCGCGTCCCGCACCGGCAGGACTACGGCGCCCCGCGAAGGTGGGATGAACGCAGATGGACGCACATGAAAGACGACGGCGGCCCCTTTGCCCCGTGACCGTGCGTCAGTTCCGGTGACCGCTCTGCGCACATCTATGGCTCCGGACACGTAGCCATGCCCCCTCCGTGGGGCGTCTCAGGTGTAGCTGGGCGTCAGCGCATCTCGCCTCCTCCCACCCAGTGGAACTCGCCGTCCCAGGTGGCGCCGTGTTCCTCAAGGAAGCGCGCTACCTTGGGCGTCCCGAACTCCCTGGCATGCGAGAGCGGCGTGTTGCCCAGCCCATCTACTGCGTTTACGTCTGCCCCGGCTTCCAACAGGATCTCGGCTATCCGTGTTGTTTCGGACTCAGCCGCATAGTGAAGTGGTGTCCTGGCCAGCATGCCGCGTACGTTAACCGGATGGTTGAACTCGAGCAGCAGTTGCACCAGTTCTGCTTGGTGGGAGGCGGCCGCTACGTGAAGTGGTGTCTGTCCGTGGCCACATCGAGCCGCCGGTCCCGCGCCTAACTCAAGCAGGATTCGGCAGGCTTCAACGGCGCCTCGCGTTGCCAGGCCACACAGCGGCGAATCAGGATCTGCACCGGCCTCAACGAGCTTCCGCGCTACGGCGGGATGCCCGTGCATAGCAGCGAGTAGAAGCGGTGTCTGGCCCCAGCTGCTTCCCGCCTCGGGCTCCGCACCTTCATCCAACAGCCTTCCGACTGCTTGCAGGTCGCCGTGCGCGGCTGCTGTCTGTAGGTCCGTCCAGCCCTGCCGTACGGCACGGGCGCCAATCTCGGTCAGCATCATCTTGAGTTCTCGGTGCCCCCGTGGCACGCGCTGCCGCGGGGTTCCGCCGCCCTTGTCACGGGCGTTGACATCAGCTCCGCGTTTCAAGAGGATTCGCGCAATCTCAAGCCGGGCGTGCTGACCTGCCAGGTGCAAAGGCGTCTCGCCCCGGTCATTGGTCGCGTCGATTTCGGTGCCTGGTTGGGCCAGCATGTGGGCTACTTCGGCGACACCGTGGCGCGCGGCCAAATGCAGTGGGGTCGCGCCTCGGGAGTCCGTGGCATTGACCTCCGCACCCCGATACTTGAGCAGTAACACGATGGCTTTATCTCCACGTCTTGCGGCCGCGTGCAGTGGCGTGCGGCCGTCAGCATCTTCCGCGTTCGCGTCTGCCCCCCGCTCCAGAAGGAGTTTCGCCACGTCTAACTGCCCTTCCTGGGCGGCCAGATGAAGTAACGTGAAGCCACGCAGTCTGCCTTCAGTGCCCTCGAAGCGCTGCCGCACCAGGTCCGGGTGCTCGTCGAGCAGCTGTTCGAGGGCGTCCACGTCACCCCCTACGACCAGGGGCAACACCTTGCCCGGCGGCACCTCCGGCCGCCGCGAGCACTGGAGGCACGGAACGAGCAGCAGCACGACAGCAAGAAGCCGCACAGGCTTCAGCGTCGTCATCGTCTCGCTCCCTGTCGTGACGCGTCTTCTAGGGAACGGCACTCTCCGAGCAGCTGCCGAGAACGGCGATGGAACGGCAGATTGACGCGGTGTGCCGGCGGTACCTCAGAAGGCCGAACTGCATTGTCGTGGGAGCGAGGACTACCACAGGGAGCGCAAGAATCGCCAGGACCATGCCGGACGCGCTGAACCCACGTCACATCCTCTTTGGCACTCGCCAACAAGTGCCAGAACCTGACGAGCCGCGCGGCCAGGTCAGATAGGAATCTGGACCGTTCGATCAGTTCCGTCGCTTCCTGGATCATGCCTCGCATGTGAACTCCGATTCAGACCGAACAGCGAATCACCCGGCTGACCCGGTCCAGCGCAGTCTTCCGGCACCGAGGGAGCGGCCAGTTCAGCCCGGCAGAACCCATCCCACAAGCAGGGCCAGACCCCCCCAGCGCGAAGCGGGCGCGGGTGAACAGCTCTTCGGTGGATCCCTTCCAGACGGCAGTCGGCAGAAGCGTGGTGCGGCCCCGGCCCGCGCCGACGATGCGAAGCGGCTTCTCGATGGTGACCGAGGTCCGGTAAGTGCCCGGCGCAACGTGGACCGTAGCGCCGTCCGGCGCGGCGCCCACTGCGGCCGACAGCGAGGAGTAATCACCAGTTCCGTCCTTCGCCACCCGCAGGACGGCCGGCGACCGGACCGCTTGCGGTGGCTCACTGAGTGCGTGTATCGCCGAACTGCCCGGCCCGGCCGCCGTAGCGACCATGATCAGGAACGCGAGTATCAGTGCGGTTGTGGCAAACCGTTTCATCGGGAACCCTCCTGTGAGCCGCCGCCAGTATAGCATACCTTCTGGCAGTCCAGAGGGGAATCTCGCGGTCCGCCGAAGAACGACCTGTCAGCAGCAGCCGCTGCAGTGGCGGACTGCAGTGAGCCCGCCCCGGCGCGGGGCAGCCGGCCGAGGCAAGCCGGGGTTCTGAGACGGTCTGTCAATCCGCGGCCAGCGTGGAGGGAGTAACGATGAACTCGCAGCGGTCCCCGCCGCCGAGGACCGTCTGGAGGAACCGCACCTCCACCGGCTCGTCCAGCACCGTCTCGAACAGCTCCTTCAGCCAGCCCACCGAGCAGTAGCAGAACGTGCTGGAGACCAGGCCCGGCTCGGCGTTGACCCACGCGCAGTAGCACCTGTCGTAGTGCCCGCGGATAAGGTCGCCCTGCAGGCGGAGGTGTCCCCCGCCGATGCGCTCCTCGTTCAGGCGGTCCAGGAACTCTTCCGGGTCGTCGGCCTGTTCGTAGATCTCGACGGCGCGGTCCAGCAGGCTCTGGCCGATGCAGCCCCTGCCCGTGGCCTCCAGGATGTAGAGGACGGTCTTGGGATCGAGTTCGGACTCCAGGTCTTCCATCAGCGCGCCGATCCAGCGCGCCTTTGTGACCGCCGGATCGGCGGGACTGACCGGCTCGCGCCCCGCCATCAGCCGGCGCATGGCCTCTGTGCCCGCGTACTGCTCCAGGTTCTCGGTGAACCGGTCAACCCACGACGCCATGGCGCCTGCCCCCGTTCCTCGGCCTCGTGCCCCGTACGTAGAATACGCGGGAAAGCTGCCCGTTTCAAGGCCAAAATGGCGACGACGTCAGAACAGAGCCCGCTGGACGGAGCGGCCCCACCGTTGCCGCTCTTGACCCGGCGGGCCGAGAGGGGTAGCATCCAAGGGAGCGCGCCGTCCGTGGGGCGCCCGGGGGGCATCTCGAGCGGGGAGGCAGCGGGGACATGAGCTACGTCGTGGACGTCCATGTGCACATGGTCGCCAAGGACAGGGCGGGCTGCAAGCTGTCTGCCACCATGCTCACCGAGCCGGCGTTCCCCTACGCCCTGGTCCGCAGCGGCGTCAACCTCGTGGATCTCATGCAGGACTTCGACCAGACCGTCGAGGAACATATCGTCGGGCTGGTGTGCGCTGCGGAAAGCGTGGACAAGGCCGTGCTGCTGGCGATGGACGGCGTGTACACAGACGGCGCCTACGACGACGAGCGCACGCATTTCATGGTGTCCAACGAGTGCGTCCGGCGGATCGCCGCGGACAAGCCGGACGACATCCTGTGGGGGGCGTCGGTCAACCCCACCCGGCGGGACGCAGTCGAAGTGCTGGAGGACTGCCTGACGTGGGACCCGCCGCCTTCGCTGCTGAAGTGGATACCCAACTCCCAGGAGTTCCATCCCTACTGCGACGTGCCGGAAGCGTTCTACGAGTGCCTGGGGCGAGAGGGCCTGCCGCTTCTGTGCCACACCGGGGTGGAACACGCCGTGCACGTGGCGCGGCGGCCGGTTGATTACCAGACCTACGGCAACCCCCGGAACCTGTGCAAAGCGCTGGACATGGGAGTGACCGTCATTGCGGCGCATTGCGCCACGCGCTACTTCCCGTGGGACGACTACGACGGGCTGTACGAGCTGGCGGAGATGATGGCGCTGTCGAAGACGAAGAAGCCGCACTGGAAGCTCTACGCGGATGTCTCGGCGATGTGCAACCTGACGCGCGCGGGCATCATAGACGACGTGCTGGAGGCCATACCGGCCGAGCGGATGGTCCTGGGCTCGGACTACCCGGTTCCGGTGGACGACATGCCCCAGGCGATGCGCGCGTCCGGTCCGGGTGGAGAGCCGTCCAGCGTTTGGCGGGTGGCCAACGCCATTGACAAGAATCATGCCCAACTGCTGGCCATGGGGTTCCCGGAGGAGATGGGAGCGAGGGCGGCGGAGCTTCTGAATCCGCACGCACTTGCGTAGCGGCCGTGCGTGGGGCTGAGCCTCGTCGTCCGGCACGCCGGCCCCAGGGGATTTGGGGCGCCATCATATGAGCATCTGCTGTTCGCGGAACCACACCCTGTGTCGCACGGCCGCCCGGTGGAACTTCACCCAATCAGATCGGAAGAAGTCGTCAGCCACGGCGAAGGTCTTCTCCTTGGTCCAGCCCCGCCGCCACTCGTCCCAGTCCAGCTCCCTCCGATCGTCCACCTCCAGGGCTTTCGCCCGCCGAGCGACGCGGGAGCAGAGCATTCGTTGTGGGTCCTCGCCGAACACCTCAGGAAACTCCTGCATCCACTGACGGCAGGCTTCATGCACAGGTGTGCCTCGTCGCCTGGCTGCTCCGATACGGGCTTGTTGCGCAGCAGCCGGTGCAACCTGATTTCCTCGTCTTCATCGCCGACAGGTTCGAACATCGCCAGCGGCAGCGCAGCGCCAGGCTCCACAACGTGTGTGAACCACTGGTGCCCGAGTTCGCCTGCCCGACGAGGGGACACGAAGTGGAAGGGCATGTAGACCATCCTCTGCACCTCTGTGCCCGTGGACTCCAGGTGCATCCAGGCCGTGCGCACCGGGTCGAAGCAGTACTCCTGCCCCTTCAGGCGGATCGGGTCCCCCTCGGTTGAGTTGTCCACGTACTGCGAAGCGCAGGCAATCACGTGTGCTTCGTCCGGCTCGAAGCCCGCGTAGTGCGCCAGCACGCGCACGGCGTAGTAGTGGAAATCGATGTTCATGGTGCCGCCCATCCCCGAAAGCGCCGTATGCTGCCGGCCTGCCACGGGCCACGAAAAGGTTACATATCCTTGCGTCAGGTTTCAAAACGTGCCCCCGTCCCTTCGCAGCGGCGCCGGTGCCGTCAAGCGTCGCCAGAGGGCAGCCGGCGCGCAGCAGCCCTGCTCTTGACCCGAGCGGGACCTCTGCCTACGATTCAGCCGGGCACATTCACCCCTGTTGGAGATGCAGACGATGGCACAGCGCCTAAACCAGGGCCCTTTGCGCCGGAATCCGGCCAATCCGCGCTACTTCTCCGACGGCTCCGGGGGGGCCGTCTTCCTGACGGGTGCGCACACCTGGAACAACCTGCAGGACATGGGACCGGACGACCCGCCCAGGGCGTTCGACTGGGACCGCTACCTGAACTGGCTTACGGAGCTGAACCACAACTTCGTGCGCTTGTGGGCATGGGACGCGCTGTGCACCTGGAACCCGGCCGACCGCGTGCGGCCCTTGCCGTGGGCGCGCACCGGTCCGGGCCTGGCGGTGGACGGCAACCCGCGGCTCGACCTGACGCAGTTCGACCGGGAGCACTTCGGCCGCCTGCGCAGGCGCGTGGCCAGCGCGAGCGAGCGCGGCATTTACGTGAGCGTGATGCTGTTCGAGGGCTGGGCGACCTTCGAGGCGAACACCGTGCCGCTGGACTGGCACGTGCTGGCGGAGGGCAATAACGCGAACGGCTTCGCCGCCTCGCCGCGCGACGGGCTCCTGCGCGACTGGGTGACGCTCGACAACCCGGACGTGACCGCGCTGCAGGAAGCATACGTCCGCCAGGTGGTCGAGACGGTGAACGAGTTCGACAACGTGCTCTACGAGATATGCAACGAGGCCGGGGAGCACTCCCACCGCTGGCAGGACCACTTCGTGGAGTTCGTGCGCCGGTGCGAGGCTGGCCTGCCGAACCAGCACCCGGTGGGGGTGACGGGTGGGATGGGGGTGCTGAACGAATGGCTCTTCGGCTCGGACGCCGACTGGATCTCCCCGGGCGGCTGGGCTGCAGAGGGACAGAAAGACCCCTACCGCGAAGGGGAGAACACCTGGGGCTCGGCTCCTCACGACGGCGGGGACAAGGTGGTCCTCCAGGACACCGACCATCTGTGGGGCATCGGCGGGGACGAGGTGTGGGCGTGGAAGAGCTTCTGCCGGGGCTACAACGTGCTCTACATGGACCGGGCGAACGACTTCCCCAGCGGGTTCTACGAACATCCGTGGTGGTCGGAGATGGCCAATCCCCACCTGCGCCGGGAGATGGGGGAGATCCGCGCCTCCGCCGAGAGAATGGACCTGAACGCCGCCACGCCGCACAACGAGCTGGCCTCGACCGGCTGCTGCATGGCCGCGCCGGGCCGGGAGTACCTCGTTTACCAGCCGGGCAGCGGGGCGTTCACCGTCCGGGCCAAGCCGGGGGACTACTTGTGCGAGTGGCACGACCCCAGCACGGGAGACACCAGGCGGGCCGCCGCCACGTCCTGCGCCGGGGGCCAGACGGAGTTCACGCCGCCGTTCGACGGAGACGCCGTACTCTATCTGCGGTCCGAAGGCTGAAACTCGCCGGGGGCGGCCGGACCTCCGCCAGGTGGACGGCAAGGACCGCAGTGCCAGCGTCTCGGTCACACCAGTCCTATCCGAGCGAAGGATCCCAAGGACTCCAGCGGATGTCGTGCGCGTCGTGACTCGAGCGCAGGCCAGCCGACTGAGCGCATTTGACAACGGGCCGCAGGGGTATTACGAGTTGCGGAATCGTGTTACCCGGGCCGCTCCTCTGCGACTGGAGCCCTCGAGGGAGGACCTGCGCGCGGCAAGGAGGAGGACAGGCACGACATGCGCGGGCTGAAAGTGAGCGTACTGGCCTTCGTGGCGCTGCTCTGCTTGGCAGGCTGCACGACGCTTGACCGTGGTGACGCGTCAGGATGCTCTGTAGAAACCTTGATTCTGGGGTCGGCGAATGGGCACAACAGGGGTAGTTGAAGCCCAGTACTTCGCTCAGGAGCGAGCCGGTGAGCAGGCGGCGCACTATGACGAAGTCTGCCGTTGCCCTGGCCGCAGAGGCGCTGGCCGCTGGCGAAGCGGGTCTGCCCCGCTACGGCAGCAAGCGCTCTCGGCACGATTTCACGCTGCCTCAGCTGTTTGCCATCATGGTTCTGCGCAAGTTCTTCCGCACCGACTACCGAGGCATGGTCCAGCTTCTGGAGGACCTGCCGAAACTGCGCCAGGAGCTGATGTTG
This sequence comes from uncultured candidatus Brocadiaceae bacterium, assembly GCA_964346565.1. Classification (GTDB taxonomy): domain Bacteria; phylum Planctomycetota; class Brocadiia; order SM23-32; family SM23-32; genus JAWOCH01. The sequence goes on from CAYFVS010000364.1 coordinate 8,713, forward strand.
AACAAGGTGCCTCACTTCACCACCGTGCAAAAAGCGGAGCAGCGGCTGAGAAAAAGGGGCTTCTCATCCCCCTTGCTGACGCGATTTCTTTCCGATCGGCCCACTGCGGGCTGATTCCGCACCAGGTTCGGGCCTCGCTGGACGCCACGGGACTGGAGAGCCGCCACATCAGCCCCTATTTCCTGCGTCGAAAGGGAAGGACCAAACGCACCACGCCCTTCCCAAGGCTCGCGGTGCTCTGCGAACACAGCACCTATATGTTTGTCGCCGCTCTGGCCAGGGTTGGGCCGGGCAACCAATCGCCTCTGCTGCCCCCGCTCGTGCGGCAGGCGGGCCGGCGGGTGGCGATCCACACCTTGCACGCAGACGCGGCCTTCGACAGCGGGGCCCATCATCGGCTCTGTCGAGAGGAACTCAGCATCCGACGCACCATCATCCCCATAAACGACCGCGGCCGGCCCGAAATCGTGCCTGAGACGCCATACCGGCTGGAGATGAAGCGGCACTTCCCCCAGCAGGAGGCCGGCCAACCCTGGCACATGGAGAGTGCCATCAGCCAGCACAAGCGGCGGCTGGGCCACAGCCTGAGCGCTCGGAATGAACCATCCCGTGCTGCCCAAATCGATCTCCGCATGCTGACTCACAACCTCATGATCCTTTAGCTACGGCACCGAAAGCTTTCTACACAGCAACTTTATGGTTGACACCGGCCCTTGACGAGGGCCTGCTCTGTTGGACGGCCTCGCACGCGGAGCCCCGGTGAACACCCTTGCGATTTGGGATCTGCTGCACCTTTCGGCTGCATGTTGCTCGAGGTCCATGTGCAGCGTTCGTCCGGCGTTCAGCCTTCGCAGCCGGACGCTACTCCGGCGAAGTAAGCTCCGGCGGATAGATGCGCTCGGGCGGCTGGCGGCCCTGGGGGCGCTCTATCAGCTCGAGGGTGGTGTGGATGACCTTCTCGGTGTCCAGGTAGGCGTAATGCCCGTCTCCGTCCGGGCCGAAGCCGGCGCCGTCCATCGTCATCTCGAAGCCCGCCTCGCGGGCCTTCTCCAGCGACCCCGCCATGTCGTCGGTCAGCACGCCCAGGTGGTGAATGCCGTAGCCGTGCGCCTCGACGAACTCCGCATAGACCGTGTCGCCTTCGAGGGGCTCGATCAACTCGACGCGCATGTCGCCGATGCAAGAGAGGGCAACCTTCATCCGGTAGTCGGTCGGCTCGCCGTGGCGGGTCATGTGCTTCACCAGCGGCCGCCCGTAGGTGTAGATGTGCCACGGGCCGACGCCGAAGATCTGCCACCAGTTCCTCACCGCCTCGTCAATGTCGGGCACGATGATGCATATCTGCGCGACGCCCTTCAGCGGGAACGGGGCGCCTTCTCGGGGCTCGTTCATAGCGTGAGGTCCTTCCTTCACGGCAGGAAGACGGCTTTGAGCACCTTGCCCTGGAGGGCGAGTTCGGCGCCCTCGACGAAGTCCTCCAGCGGGAAGCGGTGCGTCACCAGCTTCTCGCCCGGCACGCGCCCGTCGGCCAGCAGGCGGAGGGCCGTCTCCTGGTGGCGGGGCGCGAAAGTCGTGGTGCCGATAAGGGTCAGGGCGTTGTAGTGGACGAGGTTGGTGTCAATGCCGGGGCGCGAATCGTCCTTCGGCAGGCCGCCGAACAGCAGCACGCGCCCCGCCTTCCGGCACATCTCGACCGCCTGCACCTGGGCGACGGGCGCGGGATTGGCGGTGATGACCACTTCGGCACCCTTGCCGTCGGTCAGGCGCAGCACCTCCGCCACCAGGTCGGTCTCGTCCGCGTTGACCAGGTGATCCGGGCTGAACCGCTTCGCCATCGCCAGCCGTTCGGGGTTGATGTCGGCGGCGATGACCCGGTTGGCGCCGCGTGCGCGCGCCAGGCTGACGTGCACGCAGCCCACCGGTCCCACGCCGATGACGGCCACGGTGTCGCCGAGACCGACCTCGCCCCGCTCGTGCGCGTTGACGCAGGAGGAGATCGGCTCGCTGACGGCGGCCAGATCGGGCTCCAGCCCCTCCGGCAGGCGGTGGACGTTGCCCAGCCGGACGGCCTCCGGGGGGACGGCCATGTACTCGGCGAACCCGCCCGGCCACGCCTGGGCGATCTCGCGGTAATTCTCGCAGAACTCGTAACGCCCCTCGACGCAGAAATCGCACTCCCCGCAGTAAACCACCGGCCCGACGGCCACCGTCTCGCCCGCCTCCCAGCGGCCGCGGTAGTCCCGCCCGACCTGCTCGACAGTGCCGCACACTTCGTGGCCGATGATCCAGGGCAGTTCGACGCGGTGGTGTCCGTGCCGCAGCGTGCGCAGGTCCGACCCGCAGAGCCCGCAGGCGAGCACCTTCAGCAACATGCCTTCCTCGGGGCACTCGGGGACGGGCACCTGCTCGACGCCGAACTCCATCGGCGCACGGACCACGACGGCGTTCATCTTCTCCGGGCTCACGCGCGCTCCTCCAGCCAGGCGTCCTGCTCGCAGCGTAGCTGGCAGACGGCTGTTGACTCGTCGGGGGCGAAGTTAACGGCGGTCAGGGGTTCGCCCTGGGGGATGTCCTCGGCGACGCGCCCGCCTGAGGCGATGCCTATCGGCACCGCGCCGAGCCGACGGGCGTCACCGCGGGTGTAGAGGAAGCCATAGAAGTCCTCCCCGCCGATGCCGCCCACCCTCCGGCCGGCGCTCAGGCGGCGCTTGGCGATGGCGACGACCTCGCTGTTGAGCTGCTCGCTGGCGATGGTGACCTCGCCCAGGAGCACGGCCTCGGCCACCGACTGGGGCGTCTCGATGTTGCACAGGTGGTACGGGCGCACCTGCGCGTAGTACGGCCCGTCCGCGCCGGTGATGTATTTCATGTCCTTGCGCACGTGGGGGTCGTCGGTGCGGACGACGACGAACACGCCGGGGGCCAGGTTGCCGGTGGTGAAGTCCACCGCGCCCCGGCGGCTCAGGATGCCCCCGTCCTGGCGGGGGATGAAGACCTCGGCCAGTTCCTCAACGTCCACGGCGGCGCCGTGCATCCCCGGCACGTCCGGCAGCAGGCCGGTGGCATTGGAGACGGCGGCCATCTCGACCATGGTCTTGGTGCCGTCCACGAAGGAGCAGAGCATCTTGGGGTTCATGTCGTCAGCGCGCGCCTGCTCGGCGACCATATCCGGCGTGGTCTCCGGCCGGAGGGGGTTGTTCTTGCCCTTGCCCAGGCAGACGATCTCAAACCCCATCAGCATGGCCTGTTCGTAGAGCATCTTGCAGACGCCGGGCTCGTCCCCGGAGGCGACTGTGTAAACGGAGCCCGCCCGGCGGGCCAGATGGCTCAGGTAGGGGCCGACGGTGACGTCGGTCTCGACGTTGAGCATGACGACGGGCTTGCCCGCCCGGATGGAGGCGCGGGCGACCTGCGCGCCGACGTTGGGCACGCCCGTGGCCTCGACGTTCGCCTCCAGGGCTTCCAGGGACGGCAACAGCATGGCGTCCTCGGTGACGACCACCCGGCCGGCGCGCAAGGCGTCCTCGGCCTGCTCCTGCCGGTCGGTGGTGACTACCTCCTCCTCGGCGCGGCCGAGCGCGGCGAAGGTATGCACGGCGCGCTGCGGCTCGATGTCGGCGATGGCGCGCACGGCCATGCCGACGACGTGGTTGATGGCGTGGGCCAGTCCGGAGCCCATCTGTCCGCAGCCGACGATGCCGATGCTGACGGGGTTGCCGTCAGTCTGTCGCTTCCTGAGTTTCGTGACCAGTTCCACAGCCCTCTCCGCAGTTGTGGGTGCCTATCCGCCGCCGTCGCGCAGGTCGGCCAGAGCCCGGAAGTCCTCCTTCAGGTGGCCGTATAGGTCCTTGTAGAGGGCGAAGTAGTCCATGTAGCGGTCGTGGCGCTCAGGGTCGGGTTCCATGGGCTCGATCAGTTCGGTCCACTGCCGGGCGACCGAGAAGTCCTCGAACACGCCGGCGGCCACCCCGGCCAGTATGGCGTCCCCGTAAGGCGCCCCGGTGCGGCGCTTGACCAGGACCGTGGGCTCGTCGAGCACGTCGGTGATGATGCGCCGCCACAGGGCGCTCTTCGCCCCGCCCTCGTTCAGCACGATGGGCGTGTTGATGCGCCGGTTTGTCTCACGGATCAGGCGGAACGAGTCGTACAGCGCGTAGGCGACCGCCTCCATGGCCGCGCGCACGATATGGCCGCGGGTGTGGTTCAGGCTGAGCCCGAAGACGACACCCCGCGCGTGCACGTCCCAAAGCGGGGTGCGCTCCCCCATCAGGTAGGGCAGAATGACCAGGCCCTCGCTGCCGGGCGGTGCCTCCTCCGCCTCCGCGTTCATCAGGTCGTAGGTGTCCGGGCCCGTTTCGCCTTCGCTCTCCAGCTCGGCCAGGTAGCAAGTTTCCCGGATGTAGCGGATGAGCTGCCCGCCGGTGGTGGTGGTGGGGACGGTGATGTAGGTGTTCTCCGAGTCGGTGGTGTAGGCAAAGGCGATCATCGAGCGATGGAACTCGTGGTCGGAGTGGACGATGCCGAAGTTGCCGCACGTGCCCAGGTTCATCTGTATGTCGCCGTCCTCGATGGCGCCGGCCCCGACCCATCCGGCGTTGCAGTCCACCTGGCCGGCGGCGACGGGCGTGCCGGCGGCCAGGCCGGTTCGCTCGGCGGCGGCGGGGGTGACCTGGCCGACCTCCTCCTCACAGCGGTAGAGCGGGGGGAACAGCTCCTCGCTGATCCCTATCCGCTCCAGGATGTCCTGGTCGAAGGTCCCATTCAGAAGGTTGTAGGCCACTCCATAGAAACCGGCGCCCGAGTAATGGCAGGTGAACCGGCCAGTAAGTCTGTAGGTAATAAATCCGTCTATAGTAAGAGCCTTGTGTATGCGGCGGAAGGAGTCGGGGCGGCTGTCCTTCTCCCACATGAGCTTGACGATGGCGGGGTGGTCCTCCAGGCGGTTCTTGGTGACCTCGAAGATGCGCTCCTCGCCGACGTTCTCCTTCAGCCAGTCCACCTGGGCGGTAGCCCGCTTGTCCATCAGGTTGTAGGCGTTGTGGATCGGCTCCCCGTTCTCATCCACCATGACCAGCGAAGGCAGCGCGCTGGAAGCGGCCACGCCACGTATCTGCTCCGGCTCGATACGTGCCTCCTCAATGGCCTGTCGGATGATGCGGCAGGCAATCTCCCAGTACAGGTGCGGGTCGTGCTCCGACCATCCGGGGTAAGGGGTGATGATGGGGTACTCCTCGAAGGCGTAGCTGAGCACGCGCCCCTTGTCGTCAATGATGGTCGTCTTGGCCCCGCCGGTCCCGTAGTCGATACCGAGCAGGAAGTCCGGCATGGTGCGTCTCCCAGTTCCGAGTGCGAGCGGAGCTGTGCCAGCCGCCGCAGGACCAGCAATCCTACGCACAGGGCCGTGGCCTGTCAACACGGGAGCTTCTGGGTCGTTGGGCGGCACGCCTCAGGCCTGCCGTCCTACCATCCCCCTCCCCCTCCGCCGCCGCCCCCGCCCCCGGAGAAGCCCCCGCCTCCGGCGGCCGAACGCGGCGCCGCGGAGGCCGAGGAGATGGCGCTGGCGAACGACCCGGACAGCGAGCCGGCGAAGGAGCCCGCGCGGCTCGCGCTCCAGCCCGTGCCATGATACCACCCCGGGCTGTAGGACCGCTCCCCCTGCGCGGCCCGCCCCAGCACGTCCGCGAACTGCTCGGACCACTGCTGCTCCACCCCCAGCGCCAGCGCATAGGGCAGGTAGCGCTCGAAAAGCTCCGGGGTGCGCTCAGGCGGGTTCAGCACGTTCAGGCGGTCCTTCTCCGCAGCAGCCAGGTACATGCGGAATCCCTCCAGCCGGTCCAGCACCCGCCGCCCCCGCAGCGTGGGCGCCTTCAGCAGGTGGTAGAACAGCGCGTTGATGACCCCGAGCGTGACGGCGATCACCGGCAGGGCGGCAGTCGTCATGCTGCCCAGCATGAACATGGCGAAGACCTCGCCGCCGAGGAACGGCAGCGCGAGCAGGCTGAGGAGCAGCGCCTGGCCCACGCCTTCGGGCCGCGCCTTTGCGAACACGCTCCGCCACGCCCCC
>CAYFVS010000365.1:0-9191 GCA_964346565.1 uncultured candidatus Brocadiaceae bacterium
AGAGCCAGCACTGCCGCGCATCGGATGGGCTTCATGCCTCGCTCCCTTGATCCTCGCATCCCCGCACGGCGCCATCATATCGCCTGGGGCGCGCCTGTCAAACCATCGCTGCCGGCGGCGTGAGCGCTTACAGCTCCAGCATGCGTCGGAGGGCGACCTCGGCCCTCTGGCGCACCTCCTCAGGGACCTGGACGACGTTGCTCATGCGGTCCAGCGCGCGGCGCACCGATGCCAGCGTAGTCAGGCGCATCGAGCTGCACACGCTGCCGGTGGCGTAGAACTGCTTGCGCGGGTTCTGCTCCCGCAGAAGCCCCAGCAGGCCCTCCTCGGTGCCCACAATGAACGCCTCGGCGTCGGACTCCCCGGCATAACGGAGCATCTGTGAGGTGCTGCCGACGAAGTCGGCCAGCCGACGCACCGCCGGGCTGCACTCAGGATGGGCCATCACCGCGGCCTGGGGGTGCAGCCGCATCAGCTCCCGGATGGCGTTCGGGCTTATGTTCGGATCGTGCACGTAGCAGTAGCCTTCCCAGGGGATGACGTGCTTGTCCGTCTGTTCCGCCACGTAGGAAGCCAGGTTGCGGTCAGGCACGAACAGCACGTGCTCCTCCGGTAGGGATTGCACCACCTGGACAGCATTGGCCGAGGTGCAGCAGATGTCAGAGACCGCCTTGACCTCGGCGGTGGTGTTCACGTAGCTGACCACCGCGGTCTCCTCGGGCAGGCCCTCCAAGCGCCGACGCACCTGCTCGGGGGAGGCCATATCGGCCATCGGGCAACCCGCGGCGGGCTCGGGCAGCAGCACCTGCTTGTCCGGGTTCAGGATGCTGGCCGTCTCCGCCATGAAGCGCACTCCGCAGAACACGATGACGTCGGCGTCGGTGTCCACCGCGCGGCGGCTCAGCTCCAGGGAATCGCCCACGAAGTCGGCCACGTGCTGGACGGACTGGCGCTGGTAAACATGGGCCAGTATCACCGCGCTGCGGGTCCTGCGCAGGTTCTTTATCTCGGCCCTCAGCACGGAGGCGTCGGGATCTTCGAATGGCATGGTCAGTCTCTCTCGCGCGAGGATGTCTCTGTGGAAGAGCGTGCGGCAGCGGCCGCCTCCCCCTGGCGGAACAGCCTGATGGCACAGAACTCTCCGCACATCGAGCAGCGGTCTCCCTTCTGCTCCCCGGCCAGCATGGCGGCGAAGCGCACCGGGTCCAGCGAGCAGCGCACCATCCCGTCCCAGTCCCGCTCCGCCCGCAGGCGGCTCATCTCATCGTCCAGCCGGCGGGCGCCGGGCAGCCCCCCGGCCACGTCGCCCACGTGAGCGGCGATCCGGCTGGCGATCACGCCCTGGCGCACGTCCTCGACCTCCGGCAGGCCCACGTGCTCCTTGGGCGTCACGTAGCACAGGAAGTCCGCCCCGTGCGCGGCGGCCAGCGCCCCGCCTATGGCGCCCACCAGGTGGTCATATCCCGGGGCCACGTCCGTCGGCAAGGGACCCAGCACGTAGAACGGCGCCCCGTCGCAGATTTCCTTCTCCAGGCGCACGTTGCGTTCGACGTGGTCCAGCGGCAAGTGCCCGGGCCCTTCGATCATGACCTGCACGCCGCTGTCGCGACAGCGCCGGGCCAGCTCCCCCAACAGCCGCAGCTCCAGCAGTTGCGCCTCATCGGTCGCGTCGGCGACACAGCCCGGCCGCAGGCCGTCGCCCAGGCTGATGGTCACGTCGTAGTCTCGGGCCACGGCCAGGACCTCGTCGAACGCCTCGTGCAGGAAGCTCTCCCGCCCGTGCTCCCACATCCAGCGCACCAGGAACGCCCCGCCCCGGCTGACCACCCCGGTCAGGCGCCGCTCCAGCAGCGGCAGGGCCTCCCGCGTGACGCCCGCGTGGACTGTGGCGAAATCCACGCCGTCCCGCGCGTGCCTCGCGAACACGTCCAGGAACCCCGCCAGGGTCATCTGCTCCGGGCCGCCGGCCTCGATGGCCGCCTGGTAGATGGGCACCGTCCCGACCGGGGCCGGGCAGTGGGCGAGCATGGCCCGGCGCACGGCGTCGATGTCCCCCCCCGTGCTCAGATCCATGATGGTGTCTGCACCGGCCTCGAGGGCCGCCTGCAGCTTCGCCTGCTCGTTCTCGACGTCGCTGCGCTCGGGGGAGGTGCCGATGTTGGCGTTGACCTTGGTGCGCAGGCCCGCGCCGATGCCCACCGCCTGCAGGTCCGCGTGCTTGCGGTTGGCGGGGATGACCACCCGCCCGTCGGCCACCCGGCGCAGCAGTTCCTGCTCGGCCAGGGGTTCCTCGGTGCAGACCTGCCGCATCTGGGTGGTCAGGTCGGCGTCTCTGGCGCTCTCGAGCTGGGTCATCTCGGCCGGCCTCCGGCGGGGACGGGCGGACGGATCGCTGTCGAGGGATCGGCAGGACAAGGCGCGCGACGCGAACTACGCCCACTCTCAGGGGCGCCAGTCGGGCCGCCGACAGGAGGGGCCTCCGGCCGCGGACGTCGCGCCTGCCCTGGAAGATGCGATTATACTGCCGCCCCGCTCGCCGCGCAAACTGCCGGCCGCACGTTCAGAGAAACCACGTCAGCAGTGCCAACAGGAGCAGACCGGAAACGATGCACACAGCCACCAGCACGACGATGCGCCGGGCCTTCTCGCTCAGGCTCGGAAGGCGCAACGTGCGAGAGACCTCCTCGGAGCGGGGGGCGGCGGTTCGACGCGGCCTGACCAGGCCGACGCCCTGCTGGGCGAACACGGCGGTGTCCAGCTCCAGCCTGCCCTTGCCGGCGGCGCGCGCGATGCGCCTGAGCCTCTCCCGCTCGGGACCGCTGGGCAGCCATCGTGCGGCCTCCAGCCAGTATTCCCCCGCCTTCTGGTGCTCCCCGGACAGGTAGAGGCGGCGCGCGGCCTGGATGCTCTCTCTGAACGCCTTGCGCACGCGACCCTCCTTGAACTCGCGCACCGCCCGCTGCACGGCGTCGCTGGGAGCACCCTCCCGCAGGAGCTTCTCCAGCAGGGGGCGGGCGGTGGCGTAGCGGCCGCTGCGCAGAGCCGTGCGCAACTCCGCCGGCAGCTCGTCTTCCCCTTCGGACTGCCCATGCCCGGGCACTCCGAGCTCCTCCTTGACGCTGGCCACGGTCAGGCTGGCGGGGTTCAGTTCGGACGCCCGGTAGATGGCCTCTGCAGCGGCCTCCGGCTTGCCCATGCCGGCCAGCCGCACGGCTTCCTCGGCCAGCCTCTCGCCCTCCCGCTCCCTGTGCTCTATCTCGTCGAGCAACTGCCCCATGCCCTTGGTGCGGGGGGGAAGCTGCTCCAGCAGTTCCAGGGCCTCCTCCAGTTCTCCCACGTCGACCTTCGCGCGGGCTTCGGCCAGGATGTGGGGCGTGTTCGCCGCCGGGGGCGCCGGCGGGCCAGGAAGTCTCTGCGGCGGCGGCTCCGGCTCGAGCTGCTCCGCCACCGCCGCGACGAAGCTGGCCGTGCTGCCGCTCGCCTCGCACAGGGTCTCGAACAGCTCATGACCGTCCGCGAAGCGGTTGTTCGGATCGTTGGCCAGGCACCGCCGCGCCACCGCACGGAGCGAGTCCGGCCAGGGCATCTCCTTCGGGTCTACGCCGGGCGCTGGCGGGGCCCCGCTCAGGCAGCGAACCATCACCAGCCCGAAAGAGTAGATGTCGGAGCGGGTGTCGTAGTCCCTGACGTCCATCTGCTGCTCGGGCGCGCGGTAAGGGTGCTGCAGGTGCGCACGGATCGCCTCGTTGCCCGCCTGCAGTTCGTCCAGCCAGAGCGGCAGCATGAAATCGCTCAGCAGGACGTCTTCGCCGCGCAGTGGAAAGACGTTGGTCGGTTTCAGGTTGCCGTGGGGCCCGGCGCCGGCGTGCAACGCGGCCAGGGCAGCCGCGAAGTCCAGAGCGAACTCCATCAGGTACCTCTGGATCCAGCGCTCCGCTTGCACGGCGGCCGAGCCCTGGGGCACATAGCGCATCAGCATGTAGCAGTAGTCTGCCTCCCGACCGCACTCGTAGAGGTCCACCACGTGCTGGTCGCGCAGCCCCTTCCAGAATCGAGTCTCCGCCTGCAGGCGCTCGGCCGCATCCCCCCTCTTAAGCTGCGACAGAGGTATGGCGCGGACGCACGACTCGGTGAACCCCTCTTCCAGCGGCCAGGTGAGCCACAGGGAGCAGAACGAATTCGCAGCCACCAGCCGTTGCAGCTCGGCACCCCCGAGCTTGACGCCCTCGGTCAAGCCGCCGACGCCTGCGGGGGATTCGGAGTTGGCGTCGCTCAATGCAGACCCCTCATTCAGAAAGCGCACAGTTCACACGTTCCGCCGAACCTTCACCCATTGTAGGCAGGCGGGGTGCGCTTTGTCAAAACTTGCACGGCGACGCACCCTTGGCGTATAAGTGCTGGTCGGGGGTCATGCGCATGTTATCCGACTCTTTCTTCACGGCTGCGCTGCTGACCACGGTGGCCGGGCTGTCCACCACGGTGGGCAGCCTGGTGGCGGTTTTCTACCGCGAGCCGGGCCCCCGCTACATGGCGCTGACGCTGGGCTTCTCCGCCGGGGTCATGATTCACGTTTCCTACGTGGAGCTGCTCCAGGGCAGCATGGCCCGCCTGGCCGAGGGCCCCGTAGGCGCGGAGGCGGCCTTCGCAGCGGCACACCTGGCGCTGTTCGGCGGTTTCATTGTCATGCTGCTCATTGACGTGCTCGTCTCCCACTCCTACATCATGGAGCGCGGGAAAGAAGGGACCGGCCTGGAGCGGATGGGTCTGCTGGTGGCCCTGGGGGTGGCCATCCACAACTTCCCGGAGGGCATGGCCACATTCGGCGCGACGCTGCAGGACCCGTCGGTCGGCCTCTCGGTCGCGTTCGCCATCGCCGTGCATAACATCCCAGAGGGCGTGGCCGTGGCCGTGCCCATATACAGGGCCACCGGCAGCGCCCGGCGGGCGTTCACATGGTCTTTCCTGTCGGGGGTCACCGAGCCGCTGGGGGCGGTGCTGGCGGGCCTGCTGCTCATGCCCGCTCTCACACCCACGGTGCTGGCCTGTGCCCTGTGCGCGGTTGCGGGACTCATGATCTACATAGCGTTCGACGAACTGCTGCCGGTCGCGCACAGTTACGGCCAGGAGCACGTGGCCATACTGGGCGTGCTGGCCGGCATGGCGGTCATGGCCCTCAGCCTGTGGCTGCTGTGAACGGTGGGCGTGAGCGCAGCTTGACGCTTGTGGCTCCGCTCCGATATCATCCATCTTGCCGGCCGGTGGGCCGTCCCGACCGGCGTTCACCCTCCTCTGGCAGGGCAGCCGACAGGCAATGGCACGCTCCCGCAGAGGCATCGACTGGAAGCTCATCCTGCGCTTCTACGCCTTTGCCCTGCCCCACTGGAAGCTGGCGCTGCTGTCCTTCGTGGCGCTTCTGATATGCGCCTCGATGAACTTCAACCTGCTGGTGATGGTCAAACCGGCGGCGGAGGCGGTCCAGTACAAGGAACGCAAAGCGGCCCAGGCCAGGGGCCAGCAGGCGCAGGCCCCGGCCGAGCAGCAGGACGACACCCCGGCCGAGGCGGAGTCCCTGCTGGAGGAGACCAAGCGCCGAGCCACCGACTGGTTCATGAAGCTGGGCCCCGTGGCGACGCTGAACGACTGGATGTGGTCGGGCGACCCGGTCAAGAAACTGGCCTTCCTGCTGGCCGCCGTGTTCGCGCCGGTGCTGTTCGCCGCGGGCTTTGCCTTCGAGTACATCCACCGTCGCGTGGTGTGGGCCGTGATGACGGACGTGCGGGTTGCCGCTTTCCAGCGGGTGACCGGCCTGTCGCTGTCCTACTTCGCCACGCGGCGCACCGGTGACCTGGTCAGCCGTCTGACCAACGATATCGCCAACGCCCAGACGGCTCTGAAGTTGATGTTCGGCAGGATCATCCAACAGCCCCTTTACCTGGTGGCGTTCTTCGGGGTCGCCCTCATCTCCAGTTGGCAGCTCACGTTGGTCGCGGTGGTCTGCTTCCCCCTCTTCGCGCTGTTGCAGGGCCGCTACGGGCGGCGCATCCGCCGCCACAGCACCAAGAACCTGGAGCGGCTGGCGGACGTGACCGACTCCGTCACTCAGACGCTTCAGGGCATCCGGGTGGTGAAGTCCTTCAACGGGGAGAAGCGAGAGGCCGACAGCTTCCGAGGACGAGCGATGCAACAGCTCCGCCGGGCCATCAAGCTGGTGCGCACGCGGGCCTGGGCGGACACGCTGCCGGACCTGTTCCTGGTGGAGGTCTTCGCCCTGGTGGTCATCGTGGCCGGAGCCCTGGTCGGAGGCGGAAAGCTCGGGCTGGGCAACCTGCTGCGCTGCATAGCCGCCCTGGGAGTCACGGCCGGGCCGCTGCGGCGCATCGTCAAAGCATACAACGACCTGCAGCAAAGCTCCGCCGGCGTCGCCCGCCTGTTCGAGCTGCTCGACGCCGAGCCCCAGATACAGGACCATCCCGAAGCAGTCGAGCTGGACGGCGTGCGGGAAGGCGTACGCTTCAGCGACGTGTGGTTCTCCTACAACTCCGAGCCAGTACTCAAGGGAGTTGACCTGTTCGTGCCCGCCGGGAGGACCTACGCCATCGTAGGGGAGACCGGAGCGGGCAAGAGCACGCTGCTGGATCTGGTCGCCCGGTTCTACGACGTGGACTCGGGGTCGGTGGCTATTGACGGAGTGGACGTGCGCCGCATCAAACGCTCCAGCCTGCTGGAGCAGATCGCCATAGTCGGCCAGCACCCGTTCCTGTTCAACCGCACCATCGCCGAGAACATACGCTACGGCGACCCGGACGCCACCGACGAGCAGGTGCGCGCCGCCGCCCGCGCCGCCAACATCGACGACTTCGTAGCTTCCCTGCCCGAGGGCTACCAGACGATGGTCGGCGAGCGGGGCGACCGCCTGTCCGGCGGCCAGCGCCAGTGTATCACCATCGCCCGCGCCATCTTGAAGGACGCTCCGGTGCTCATACTCGACGAGGCCACCAGCAACCTGGACGCCCAGTCCGAGCTGTTGGTGCGCACGGCGCTGGCCAACCTGATGGCAGGGCGCACGACGTTTGTCATCGCGCACCGGCTGTCCACCGTGCGTGGCGCCGACCGGATCGTCGTCTTGAAGGACGGTCAGATCCTGGAGGAGGGCACCCACGAGGAGCTGCTTGAGCGGGGTGGGGAATACGAGCGACTCTACCGCCTGCAGTTCTTCGAGGACCCGCAGGATGCTGCCGTCACGCCCGGGTCCGACGACCAGACCCCCTCGCCACTGTCCTGACCGAAAGGTGAGCCGATGAACGCCTCCCAACTGCTGGCCTGGCTGGTGTGCCTGCTGATTGCGGCGGGGGCCGCCGTGCTGGCCGTGCACAACAGCTACAAGCTGGCCGTGCTCAACCGGCGATTCGCCCAGGTCGAGACCGCCGCCCGGGACCACGCCGAAGTCCTGACCGACATACGCGACATACTGACGCGGATGGAGGCCAGCAGTCCATCCGAGGCCCCCGGGCAGTAGGTCAGCCGCTGGCCTTCCCTCCGCTCCGTGTGGTTGGCGGCGTGGCTCGTGCTCAACCGCACAGTGCACGAGCAACGGGAGCGGGTGCAGCGCCGCGAGAAGTTGCGGCCGCTTGCCTTATCCGCGTTCTCTCCACTCTCCAGAATCCACTCCGTCGGTCGTCCTCAGAAGTGCTCTTCCCGGTAGCGTGCGAAGCCGGCCAGGTGCTGCCGCTCCTCGGCCATGATGTCCCGCAGAAGGTCCCGGTCCTCCTTCGGGACGAAGCGGATCATCTCGTGGTAGAACAGCAGCGTGTTGCGTTCCATCTCCATGCCCGTCTCGACGGCCTCCCGGTCGGAGTCCAGCCGGCGGGCCATCTGCTCGCTCTCCTCGCCCTCGGGGAAGACGCGCCCCTCTATCAGGTAGGACATGTAGGACTCGTACTCGCCGGCGTACTGCTCCCCTCCCGGCTGATACTCGCCCACCGTATCGAGCAGATTGCGGAACTTCCCCTCGTGCTCGTCCTCCATCCGGGCCACGTCGAGGGCGAACCGGCGCAGTTCCTCCGAGTCGGTGTGGTCGGCCAGGGCCCGGTAGAACGTGGCCCCCGTCCGCTCCTCCCGGATTGCCACCTCTATCAGCTCGCGCGCGGAAAACAGCTCGGGCATAGTTCGTCCTCCTGTCGTCGCTGAAGTGCCCCCCGGAGGTACCGTCACCCCGCCGTCGGCCCATGCTAATCGAAACACGGCGCCCGTTCAACGGCCTGGGCCCCTGCACGCGGGCCCGCACCATGGGCCACGGTTCGTCGGCGGGCACGCCTTCGGCGATGGCATGGAGGCCCGCAGAGCGCATTGCCTCCAAGGAGCTGGTTCGGCGAGCCGGCAACATCGCATACGGCTCCCTGTGGTAGCGATGCGCAGCAGGCGAGTGCCTTCCTGCTCGCCCTTGCTCGCGGTCCGCCGGCATGAGCCTCTCCTCGGCCGGCCTTGCATTACGGTCAAGCATTCCTACGGTGTAGCTCTTTACGTGCGGCCCCGCCTCTGTTAGAAACCACACGCGGTGTCAAGCCCTGCTTTGGGGTCGCATGGGGGGAAGGCAGGGGAAGGCAGCGGCGATTCCGTCGGTCTTCTCGGGGAGGAGGTGATGCAGCGTTGTGACGCGACTCCCGGCCGAGTCGCGGTGTCGTCGGTCCACAGCGGGCCGCACCCGTGCACGCGCCGCTCCCGGCGGTCCGTTGCGCGAGGAATGAGGCGACCTGTGCCAGGTCGCCGAGAGGCATCTGTGGAGGGAAGCGCAATGCGTGCGACTCACGCGAAGACCGTTCTGCTGGCTCTGATTGTCGTAGCCGCGCTTGCCGGCTGGCAGGCGCAGTGTGCCGTCGGCGCCGACCTGACGGCGGACTACACGTGGGACTTCGTGAAGATAGGCGGATTCACCTGGTTCACCAACATCTGGGTCCACCCGGCCGGTGCCGGCCCTGTCTACAATAACAGCGACACGGCCTGCCCCTACCGCTGGGACGAGGCGAACCAGAAGTGGGTCCCGATTGTGACCGCGGATTCGATGCCGGATCCGGGCGGCTTCCTGTTCGACTACGATGCGCAGGTCTGGGGCGACTGCATTACACCGGGTCCCAACGCACTGAGCGTGGTCGGCGCGCCCAGCAATGCCAACGTCGCCTACATGGCCTACCTGG
>CAYFVS010000366.1:0-2962 GCA_964346565.1 uncultured candidatus Brocadiaceae bacterium
TGGGCGACTTCCAGTGGGGAGAGAAGGTCAGAGGCGTGGAGCAGACCCCGCCGGACGAGCCCGAAGCGGCGACTGCCCCGTAGCGCACAGCTCCATCAAACCGCTACAAGCAAGTTGTAAAGCGCGTGCGTCCACGCCGCTATGCCGAAACCCCGCAGCAGGTACACAACCCCCAGCAGGAACCCGCACACGCTGCGGAACAGGAAGTTGTAGGTCGTGAAGCTCTCGCCCACCGGCCCGAGGTGATGTGCCGTGGCGAACAGAAGGCTTGAGACCACCAGCGCCAGCCCCGCCGCCAGGTGCCTGTCCCACAGGAAGACCTTCTGCATCAGCAGCGTCCCGCCCCCCACCAGCAGCAGGCGGAACAGCAGCTCCTCGTATACCCCCGCCCCCAGCGCCAGCAGGAGCGGTGCGGCCGGGCGCAGGTTCAGCGCGAAGAACACCTGCGTCGCCTGCCTGTGAAGGGCGCGGGTCAGGTAGTCGCCCCCCTTGTAAAGCGCCACGGCGTAGAGGGCGGCCTCCGCGACCATGACCACCACGGTCAGCAGCACGTTCGATGCCTTCACCTCGCTGCGCCACAGCACGGCGATCAGGCTGAACAGCAGGGCGACGTTCAACACGTGCGCCGCCCGCAGCCCGACTAACTGCAGCGGACCGGTCAGCCAGACCTCAGCCAGGTTGCGCAGAGGGTAGCTGCTTTGCAGGATGCCGCAGTGGTAGAGCACGACCAGCGGCAGCACACTGACCAGCCCGAGGCCGAACGCGCGGCTCTCGCGCCAGTAGCCGCGTTCCGTCTCGACGTGCTGCCGCCTCTGCTTCTTGCTCATCGCTCTACCCAGTTGCCAGTCCCGCTACCAGCATCGCCGCCCCGGCCGGCAGGCAGTAGGCGGCGAACCAGTGCAGCCTGCCCCGGTGCACGGCGCGCAGCAGGGCCAGAAGGCAAAGCGTGCCCACCAGCCCCGCGGCGGCCGCAGCAGCGGCCAAGACCGGGACCGGCGGCAGCTCGCCGCCCGCCGATCCGCGAACCAGGGTCCACCCGGCCGCTCCGAGAAGCGCCGGAACCGCCAGCACGAAGGAGAACCGGGCGGCTGCCGCTCGCTTCAGACCCAGCAGGCGGCCCGCCACGATGGTCGAGCCCGACCGGCTGATGCCGGGCAGCAGCGCCAGCGCCTGGGCGATGCCCACCAGGAGGCCGCGCGCCGCACCCGGCTCCTTAGCCCGCCCCGGTCCCGCTGCGCGGCCCGCAAGCAGTATCATCCCTGTCACCATCAGGAATGCCCCGGCGGCCGTGACGCTCTCGAACGCCGCCTCGACCTGCGCCGTCAGCAGGGCGCCCGCGCAGGTCGCCGGCAGGACGCCGACCAGGACGGCCACGGCCGTGCTCAGCCGCGGCGTGCGCCGGCGCAGTTCCTCGGGCCCCGCTCCGCGCAGCCACAGCCACGCCCCCTGCACGCCTTCGGCCGCTATGCGAGCCACCTCTCGCCCGAAGACCGCGAGGATGGCCAGCAGCGTGCCGAAATGCACGCTGACTTCCAGGTAGATCCCCGGCTCCCCGGCCCCGAGCAGGACCTGGGCGGCCACCAGGTGGGCCGAACTGCTGACCGGAAGGAACTCAGTGGCTCCCTGCAGGCAACCCAGCAGGATGGCGTGCGTCAAACCCATGGCGCCTTCAGCAGTGGGGAGGGCACGCGTGGCCTCTGAGTGCGGCCGACGCCTCTCATTCCTCTGTGCCGGCGGGCTGCTGCTCGCCCTGCTGTTCGGTGGCTCGGCCCAGCGCCTCCTGCAGCGCATTGAGCTGGGTCTGGATGGCCTCCTTGCGGGCTCGCAGGTCCACCAGGGCGGGCAGCTCCTGCAGGAGTGCTTCCTCCTTGATGAACGTCCGCTCCATCGTCTCGCCGATGGTCTG
This sequence comes from uncultured candidatus Brocadiaceae bacterium, assembly GCA_964346565.1. Taxonomy (GTDB): domain Bacteria; phylum Planctomycetota; class Brocadiia; order SM23-32; family SM23-32; genus JAWOCH01. The sequence continues at coordinate 1,907 of CAYFVS010000366.1, forward strand.
GAGTCGGCCTCGCAGCTCCTCCATCTCGGCGGGCATCGGTTCGGCCCCGGACAGCTTCTGAAGCTGCTCCTCGAGGTCGGCGATCTCCCGCTGGATCTGCTCCCGGGATGGGATGCCCTCCAGGGACGGCTCCGTCGCCTCCAGCCGTTCGGCCGTGCTGCGCAGTTCGGTGACCAGCTCGTGCGCCTCGCGGGGCGTCTGGACGGGCTGTTCGGCGTCCGCCATCAGACCGGCGGCGTGGCGCTCGGCCTCGGTGGCGCCAACCTGTCCGGCCTCCTCCAGCTTCCTGGTCAGCTCCACGACCTGGCTTTGCAGGTCCCCCGTGGCGCCCTCCAGCTCCTGGCGGATGTTCTGTACCCTGTTCAGGATCTCGGCCAGGACGTCATCGTATTCGGCGACAGTCTCCTCTCGCTCCTCGGCCGTCAGGTCCTCTGTTACGAACCGGGCGGCGGCTTTGCCCTTCGCGAGGACGAGCTCGCGCAGCAGCTCGAGCGCATCGCCCTGCCAGCGCTGCCTGGCCCGGCGCAGGGCGGCCTCCTTCCGCCCGTTCATCATGCTGAAGAACTCCGGTTTCAGCTCCTGCCACAGCTCCCGCCGCCCTGTCCTGGCAGTTTCAAGTGCGGCCTCCAGCTCAGCGCGCGCCTCCACGATGCGCTGCTGGTACTGCTCCATAAGCCTCATGGGCAGCTCCGCCTTCGCCTGGCGCGCCTGCTCCTCCGCCGGACTGCCGCTCTGGTAGTCCCGCACCAGATGCAGCACGGCCTGTGGCTCGGAGGGTTCGCCGTCCGCCCATGGGTAAGGGCGCACGCCGACGATCTCCTCTGCCTGAGTCCACTCCTCGGGGGTGGGCAGGCGCTTCATGGCCCAGGCGGCATACAGCTCCGAGTTGTCTCTGGACAGGCCGGTGACGGCGCGGTCCGCCCCGGCGGCGTCCGGCGCCATTCCCTCCCACGGCTCCGGCACGGGTTGGGCGGTGGCACGGAGGTACTCGACGTATTCGCCGATGGTGACGGGTTGAGTCTCTATGAACAGCCCCTGGCGGCCCGGTATCGGGGC
>CAYFVS010000367.1:0-1537 GCA_964346565.1 uncultured candidatus Brocadiaceae bacterium
TGGGTCTGCTGGATGAGACACTGCTAATCGTAACCAGCGACCACGGGCACTCCATCGGCGACAGGGACTACCTGGGCAAGCGGGGCTATCCCTCGGACCCGTCGGTTTACGACCTGCCCCTGTTCGTGCGCCACCCGGCCGGCACGGGGGCCGACCAGCGCAGCGAGGCCATCGTGCAGCACCAGGACCTGACGGCGGAGGTGCTGCGCTTCTGCGGGGTGGAGATCCCGGAGCAGCTCGACGGCCGGCCGTTCCTGCACGAATCCCTCGCCGGCGAGCAGGTCCGCGACCACGCCACGGTGGGATGGGGCACCGGCGTGACCGTCATCACCAGGGACTGGTACCTGAACTGCAAGGTGGACGGCTCCGGACCTTTCCTCTTCGGTCTGGCGGAGGACTCGCCCTTCGAGCGCAACGTAGCGGACGAACACGCGGATGTGGTGCAGGAGCTTTTCGAGCTGGCGCTGGAAGATGCCGGCGGGGCGTATCCCGACTACCTGATGCAGATCGCCCGGGACCAGAAGGATGCCCCCGGGTGCAGTGCGCTCGCCGCCCGGCCCACGTGAGCGCATGGCCGCCCCTCAGGCCGAGGGCGCCTGCGGCGAGACGGTCGGCACCGAGCCTTGCCCGGCCGGCGGACCCGCCTTACGATGGCGGGCCGCCCCTACGAGGAGCAACCGTTGAGCGTGAACCCCGCCAATGCCGCTGCGCCGCCGGGTCCCGTGGGGCCGGAGGGCCCATGGCAGGCGCTGACCGTAGCGGCTGTTTACGTGGTCTTCCTGCTGGGAGTAGTGCTGTATCTGCTCTGGAAGCTTCCGCGCCGCGGGGACGAGGACGGAGCGGGCTGAAGGTGAGCTACTCGGCCGCTTCGCGCATCGCCTGCTCCTGAGCCGCACTGGCTATGCGCCGGATCTCCTCCACCTGATCTTCGTCGAGATACCGGGGGTGGTGCTCCTGGAGGATCTGCTCGGCGATGTCCCTGGCACGCTGGCGCATGTCCCTGCCGCCGGCCGCCATCCAGCGGTCCCACTTCTGGCGGTTGGTCACTTGCGGGAACCAAGTAACTTCGCGCAGGTGTCGGACGGTGTGCTCATGCGAGATGTAATCCGCCGAGCCGGGCCCGACTTCCTTGATCACTTCCACGGCGAGGGTGTCTTCGTTCACCTCCATGCCGCGCGTGATCCGGAAGGCAGCGCCCAGGATTTCGTTGTCTATGACGCACTGCTCGTAGGAGGCCAGAAGCATCTGCTCGATCATGCCGATGCTGAGATGGATGAAGTTGGTGCCCGCCAGCGCATTGGTCAGCACCTGCAGGGCACGCTCGTAGCCGGCCTGCGCGTCCGGCACGGTGGCGTCAATACCCGTGCCCCCCTGGAACGGCAGGCCGTAGAAACGGGACATCTGCGCCGTGGCTGCATGCAGAAGGCTTGCCTCAGGGGACGCGCCCGAGTAGTTGGCGGTGGACATGTCCATGCTGCCCGAGGCAATCGCAAAGATGCACGGATGGCCCGGAGAGAGTGTCTCCGCCAGCGTCACC
>CAYFVS010000368.1:0-8001 GCA_964346565.1 uncultured candidatus Brocadiaceae bacterium
CGGAGCGCCGCCGTACGCGCGGCGCTCAAGCCGGACACGGTGATGATCGCCAACGTGGGCGATTTCGACGCCGGCGAAGCAACACGCGCAGAGGAGGCAGAGAACGCGGAGGAACAACCACAACGACACTACAACGGAACGGCAAAGGACCAACCGCAGAGCCTGCTTCGTCGCGCAGGCACGCGACTACGAACGCCAAGGGACACGCACCTTGCCCGCCTGTCGCGGGAACACGCAGAATGGGTGCGACTGGGCTACGCCCGTGGCGAGAAGGTCCGAATAGACGCGCAAGAACAGTGCCGGGCCGTCCACTCGAACGCGGCAGGACGGCGTGGTATAGTGCTGTTCGCCCGCAACACGTCCCCCGAGCCCTCAGAGTCGATGAGAAGAGGCCTTCCCGACCGTATCTGGTTCGTCCTGCTTCTGTGCTGCCTGCCGGCCTCCATGCTGCTGGTGATCTGGATCCCCAGCGGGGTGCAGGCGTATCTGCGGGAGAACGCCCGGTGGCTGCTGACCGCGCTGGGCCCCGTGGTCCCGCTGTTCCCGACCTGGCCGCAGCTTACCGCAGTGCAGGCACTGGCGGCGGCGATGGTGGCGATGACGCCGTTGGTGTGGTTCGCCGCACGCGTGAAGCGGGAGCGGCCGCTGAAGGAGTACGCGTTCCCTCTGCTTCTGGGCGGATACGCCGTCTGGACGGCCCTCAGCTACTTCTGGTCGGCCTGGCCGTACGGCACGCAGGCCCACGTGGTGCGCGAGCTGCCGCTGTTCGTGGCCTGCGCGGTGGCTTACTTCACGTGCCGCACCGAGCGGCGGTGGGCGACGGTGGGCAAGGTGTTCGTGGTCGCCGCCGCCGTGCAGGCGGCTCTGCAGACGGCGCTGATCCTGTGCATGGCGCTGTCCGGCCACGTCCAGCGGTGGTTCGTGTCGATGCTGCTGCACGGGGTCCGGACGGTGGCAGACATCCCGGCGGGAGCGCCCCGGTTCAACCTGAGCTACCTGCGGTCGGTATTCTACGAGCACCCGCTGTTCGTGAGCAACAAGAACTTCGGTTCGGCCACGTGGGTGACCGGGGCATTGCTGGCGCTGGCATGGTTCGTGAGCGTGGCGCGCGACGAGGACAGCACTCCCCAGGACATTCTGGCGGGGGGCATCCGCCTGGTCGGGGCATGGGTGGTGTTCGGTTTCCTGCTGCTGACGTCCGGTTCTCTGGCCGGCTTCCTTGCGCTGACGGGCGCGGCGGTGGTATTCGCCGTGTGCATGTTCGCGCGCAGGCAGATGCACTGGGTGCTGGTCGGCGGGGTGGTCCTGGCCCTGGTGGCGGCCGGGGTGGTCCTGCAATCCGACAGGCTGCGCGCGCGCCTGAGTGACTGGGCCCTGGACCCCGGCTCGACCGCTCACCTGCGGGTCATGTACTGGACGGGAACGGCCAGGATGTTCGCCGCGCGCCCGCTGCTGGGCTGGGGCGCGGGCACGTTCCCGACCGTTTATCCCAGCTTCGAGCCGGAGCTTGCCAGCGGGCTGAGGTTCACCAAGGACGTGCGCAACACCCACCCGCACAACGAGTTCATCCGGGTGGCGTCGGAGACGGGCGTGGTGGGGCTGGTGCTGTACCTGTCGGTTCTGGCTTCGGCGTTCGTGGTGGCGTTCGTGGAGCTGCGGGACAGGCCGCTTCAGGCGCGCCTGTTCGGCTATGCGCTCTGGTCGGGCTGCGTGGCGTACGTGGTGCAGAGCCTGTTCGGCAAGGCGCCCATGTTCTGGGGGTTCGGCACGCAGTTCTGGCTCCTGCTGGGCGTTCTGGGCGCATCTTTCCACGGACTGAAGCGCGAGGAGGAGCCGGAAGGTGAGCGGGTGCGCCTGAGCGCGGTGCACTGGGCGCTGTTCGCCGCAGTGGCCGGGGTGTGCGCCGGGCTGTGGTGGGCCTGGGGGGTGGGAGCCTTTCGCAGCAACGTCGAGCTGCGCCGGGCGGAGCTGCTGCGCAGCAAGTTGGACCCCAGAAGACCCAACGCGGACCTGTTCCGCCGCTATACCGCGCGCTTGGACAACGCCCGGTCGCGCTGCCTGTGGCCAACCCAGGTGCTCTACTACGACTACGTGATCGGGTGGCATCTGACCGACCTGGGGCAGTGGATGCAGGCGCGGGAGTACCTGACCAGGCGCATTCTGCGGTGGAGCCCGGACATGCTGAAGGTCCAGCTGTTACTGGGCCGCTGCGCCGCCAGCACGGGACGCGCGCGCGAAGCACTCGATCACATTGTCCGCTACGTCGCGCTGAACCCGTATGACCTGGAGGGCTACCAGCGCCTGAGCGAAATCGCCCCGGCCCGAGCCGCCTACCTGCTGCACAGGCACCTGGAGGAGGTCGAGGGCTTCGAGAACCTGGCCAAAGTCTGGGAGCTGGTGAGCCTGTACCTGTACCTGCAGGAGGCACAAAGCGCGCGAGAGGTCGTCCGGCAGGCGGGTGAGCAGCGCGATGAGAGCCCGGCCCGGATTGTCAGTCTCATGGCGAGGATGCTGCGCCACGGCGGACAGCCCGACAAGGTGGAGCACCTGCGGCGTGCTTTCCCGGAGTACTCGAGCCGGGCCGGTCGTTAGTCGCCCGCCGCCGGGAGACGGGCCGGCCGATTGGCTTCAGAAGATGCCGGCGCCGAACTCCCCGAGGTCCGACTCCTCCTCCGTCTCCTCTTCCTCCTCCTTCTCCAGCTCCTCCTCGGCCCACTCCGCCGGGCGGGGAGCCGGCTCCGGGGCGGGCTCCGGCTCGAAGGAGAACTCCTCCTCGACGGGAGGCTCATGGACAGGCTTCGGTTCCGGCCACGGCTGGACCGGCTCGGGCGGAGCCTCGACCCGCTCGGGCCCGAACTCGACCGCCTCTTCCGGCTCCTCGGTTTCCGTGTACTCCTCGGCCAGCTCCTCGAGCCCTTCCCCCTCGTATTCCCTCTGGGGCTCCAGTCCCTGCTGAACGCGGTCTATCTCAGCCTCGTAGGCGGCCAGCACGGTCTCCTGGAGCATTTCGCGACAGGGAGTGTTGATCGGGTGTGCCACGTCCACGTGGAACTTGTCACGCTCGGCGGCCCGTTCCTCGTCCAGTTCCTGCCCGCAGTTGCTGCAGTATCTGGCACGCAACTCGTTCTTGGAGCCGCACTGCGGGCAGTTGTCGGTCAGCTTCCGGCTGGGCATGGCCACGAAGAAGCCCTTGCGGCCCTCAATGACCCGCAGGTCGTGCACGACGAAATCGTCGTCAACCGTGATACTGCAGAAGGCCCTGAGCCGATCCGACCGGTTGCGCATTAGCTTTATGCGAACTTCAGTGATGTTCACAGGTGTGCCCTCCAGATGTCAGCCGTGAGATACACGCATTCCATTCGGGCAGGCTGCTCGCGGCAAAGCACCGGACCCCGAGCCGCTGCGCCCAACCCCCGGCGGCGCGCCGGGCTGCCTCTTCGTCCCGCATCAGTGCGAAGAAGCATGCCCCACTGCCGGACAGCATCATGCCCTCGACGCCCGCAAACTCCCGCATGTCAAGCAACTCCCCCCACAGCGCGCCGAGCCGCTCCTCCAACCCCAGGGCGGGCTCCTGAAGGTCATTGTGCAGACAGCGCGCAATCCGCGAGACATCCCCGGAGTCCAGGGCACTACGTACATTGTTACTTGCGCGACCGCGACTTGTCAAGCATCCGCCGGCCGCCCTGTAGACCGCCGCCGTGGACAAGGAGATCCCGGGCATCACCAGCACGTAGTGCAGCCGGGCGGGGCAGGACAGCGGGGTAAGGCGCTCTCCCCTGCCCTCGCACAGGCACGTGCCCCCTCGGACAAAGAAGGGAACATCGGAGCCCAGCCGCGCCGCCAGGTCCGTCAGCTCCTGCTGACCCAGGCCGGCCTCCCACAGGCGCCCCAGCGCCATCATCGTCACGGCCGCGTCCGAGCTGGCCCCGCCGAGCCCCCCGCCCGGCGGGATGCGCTTGGCCAGGCGGATATCGGCGCCCAGGTCAGAGCCGGTCTCCTTCTTCAGCAGCCGCGCGGCCCGCAGAACCAGGTTCTCCTCCCCCGGCGGAACGCCCGGCGAGTCGCAGTCCAGCAGGAGGCGGCCGTCGGCCCGCGCGCGGCACGTCAGCTCGTCGCACAGGCTGACCGCCTGCACCACCGTGCGGATCTCATGGTACCCGTCCGGCCGCCGGCCCAGCACTTCGAGCGTGAGATTGACCTTGGCAGGGGCGCGCACGCGCAGCGACCCGCCCCGGGCAGCGTCAGCCATCGGCCCCCTCCTCGATCGGTTCCAGGAAGGTGAGCTGGCTCCGTCCGTAGATGCGCTGGTCGGTCTCCACCAGCCGGTCGCCGGGCCAGATCGCGTAGGGCAACGGGCTGTGGTGCAGCACGAACAGCGCCCGCTCGCCCGCCCAGCGCCCGCACAGGTCCTCCAGCGCCCCGAACAGCCTTGCCCGCTCGTTCGGGTCTTCGACCATCACGTAGGGTGGGTCCACCAGCACCAGGTCCGCCGGCACCGCCCCTTCCGGCGGCGCCACGCCGGGCAGCGTCAGCACGTCGGCCTGCACCAGCTCGCAGCGGTCCGCCAGATGGCACTTCTCGGCGTTCTCCGTGATCAGCCGTACCAGCCGTGCGTCCTGCTCCACGAACACGCAGCGGGCCGCCCCCCGGCTGAGCGCCTCCAGGCCCAACGAGCCGGTCCCGGCGAACAGGTCCAGCACCCGGCTGGCGGGCAACTGGTCGCGGACGATGTTGAACAGCGCCTCCTTCACCCGGTCCAGCATGGGTCGCAGGCCCTCTATGTCCACGGATCGGAGCTTCGTCCCGCGGGCGCTGCCGCTGATGATCCTCACGCCTTCTCCCCCTGGAGGTCCTCCTGGCCGACGGCGACGATGCACACCTCCAGCGTGTCCGCCAGGCAGCGAACCTCGTCCCGGTCCAGCACGAGCGTCCCCCCGGCCTCCAGGGCCAGCACGGCCACGCCGGAGTCTGCCATGGTGCGCGCCGTCTGCGGCCCCACGCAGGGGATGTCGAACCTCGGGTCGTGGCCGTGTTTCTGGACCTTGACGGCCACGGCGCCCCCGCCGGCCAGCCGCCCGCCCCGCTTCAGGGTCGCGTCGGTGCCGTCAATGCCCTCTACCGCCACCACCGTGCCGTCGCGCACGACGATGCATTGGCCTATCTGAAGGACGGCGATCTGCTTGGCCAGGGGCCACCCGAAACGGATGTCCCGCCACTGGGCCCGATCGGGCTCCCGGCGGGTCAGAGGCCCCCTCTCAGCCAGCAGCTCGGGGCAGTAGTCCAACACGCTGCCCACCGGCAGGCCCTCGCGCTCGAACTCCTCGGCCACGGCTTCCAGTATGGTGTGGTCCTCGCGGCTGCCAAGGCGGCCATACCACAGCTTCACCGAGCGCCAGTCGGGCACCAGCGCGGCCAGGTCGCCGAACATGCGCTGCTTGCGAATGGCCCCCAGCATCAGCACGGTGGCAACGTCGGCGCCTTTGAACACGCGCACCCACCGGCCCAGCCTGGCCAGCCCGGTCCAGTGGACCTCATCGGCGTGAGATTCGATCTCGCGGGCCGCCTCGCCCTCGATGCCCACGGCGACCACTCGCGCGCCGCGCCGGCGCAGGCTCTGCGCCGCCCGCAGCGGCAGCTCGCCGGCGCCGCACAGGATGCCGATGGTGTCCGGAGGCTGGCTCATTCCCTCAACTGCCCGGCGCCGATGACGCGCCACTTGTAGGTGGTCAGCTCCTCCAGCGCCATCGGCCCGCGGGCGTGCAACCGGTCGGTGCTGATACCGATCTCCGCTCCCAGACCGAACTGCTCCCCGTCGTGCCAGCGCGTGGTGGTGTTGACGAACACCGCAGCCGAGTCCACCTCGTCCAGGAACCGCTGCGCCGAGCGGAAGTCGTTGGTCACGATGGCGTCGCTGTGCCCGGAGCCGTAGCGGCCTATGTGCGCGATGGCCGCGTCCAGGTCGTCCACCACCCGCACCGATAGGATCAGGTCCAGGTACTCCGTGCTCCAGTCCTCCTCGGTGGCCTCGCGGATGCCGGGCATCAGCTTGCAGGCGACGGGGCAGCCGCGCAGCTCGACCCCCTCTTGCTCGAACACCGGCTGGGCGCGGGACAGGAACTCCTCCGCCACGTCCGCGTGCACCAGCATGGTCTCCATCGCGTTGCAGACGCCGGGCCGCTGGCACTTGGCGTGGCGGCAGATGCTGACGGCCATCTCCAGGTCCGCGCTCCGGTCCACGTAGGTGTGGCAGACGCCCTCGTAATGCTTGATGACCGGCACAGTGGCCGTCTCCACGACGGTGCGGATCAGGCCCTTGCCCCCGCGGGGAATGACCAGGTCCACGTGCTGGTCCGCCTGCAGCAGGGGGGGCACCACGGCACGGTCGGTCGTCTCGACAAGCTGCACCACGGCCGGGTCCATTCCCTCCTCGGTGCAGGCGCGGCGGATCTGGCGGTGAATGGCGAGGTTCGAGTGTATGGCCTCCTTGCCCCCGCGCAGTATCACGGCGTTGCCGCTCTTCAGGCACAGGGCCGCCGCGTCGGCTGTCACGTTGGGGCGCGATTCGTAGATCATGCAGATCACGCCGATGGGCACGCGCACCTTGTCCAGCTTCAGCCCGTTGGGCAGCACCCAGCCGTCAACCACCCGGCCCACCGGGTCCTTCAGGCCGACGACCTTGGAGATGGAGGCGGCCATGCCCTCGATGCGCTTCTCGCTCAGCGTCAGCCGATCGAGCATGGCCTCGGACAGGCCCGCCTCTCGCCCGGCCTCCAGGTCCCTGGCGTTCTCCTGCTTCAGCTCGTCGCGGCTGTCCAGGATGTTCTGACAGACCCGTTCCAGCAACCGGTTCTTGACCTCGGTCGAGACCTGCGCGATCCGTGAGGCGGCCCGCTCGGCGCCTTCGACGAGTCCCTGCACGTAGCTTTCGATGTCCATGGTAGCCATCCTCACGGCACGGGAAGGGCAACTGCACTCAGCTTCCGGGGCTCTCCGGCGAAGGCCAGAGGGCATTCCAGAGGGCCACTACCAGGGAACTGAGCACGAAGACCGCTCCGGCCAGCAGAATGGGGAACACGCGCAAGCCCAGGGCGGCGGCCCACACGGGCACGGGCTCCGGCGCGACCGGCAGGGCCGCCGGACGAGGGAGGCCGGCGTACTGCTCCACGCGCTCCCCCGGGGCGGAGAAGCCGTATTCCTCTCGGGCCACCCGTTCGATGGCCTCCGGCGAACTCAGCAGCGCGTCGCGCTCTGCCCTGAGGCGTGCGTTTTCGGCCTCCATCTGGCGCAGCCGTGCTTCCAGATGCTTCTGGTCTCGCACCAGCCTCTCCAGCCTCCGGCCGCGCCGGGCCAGCACAGCCCCGAAGAACGCGGCCACCAGGGTCGCCAACAGAACCGGAAGCCAGAAGGACCTGCCCGAGAAGGCCTCCATCCCCGCCCCTTGAGCTTGCCAGGTGGACTGCGCCCAACGGATATGCTATAACAGGAACAGCAGCAGACTGTCAACTTGAGGTCCGCGTCGCGGCCCGATTCCTGCTCGGCTTGCGCCGGCGCTCCCTGGACGTGAAGGACCGGCCCCTTGCGGATTCCCCTCACTGCGTATGGCCTCCGCGAGATCGCCGTCGGCACCGGCGCGTGCCTGCTTGGCGGGGCTGTGGCCGCCTGGCTGTTCTGGCCGGCCGCGGTCGCGTTGGCCATGCTGTGGGTGGGATCGCTTGCGTTCTTTCGCGACCCGGACCGACGCATCCCCAACGCGCCCGACGCGCTGCTGAGCCCGGCGGACGGGACAGTGCGGGACATCGAAGTGACCGAGCCGCCGGGGGACTTCATCGAAGGACCCGCCCTGCGGATCGGCATCTTCATGTCCCTGCTCAGCGTTCACGTGAACCGCTCTCCCGTCTCGGGAACCGTCGGGCGGGTGCAGTACTTCCCCGGCAGCTTCCATGACGCCCGGAGCCGTCGCGCCGCCACGCAGAATGAGCACAACCTGCTGGGCATCGAGAC
>CAYFVS010000369.1:0-1647 GCA_964346565.1 uncultured candidatus Brocadiaceae bacterium
TGACTGAGCTACGCCCTCACAAGCAGCGGGCGGACGGAAGCGGCGCCCGCGCCACAGACCACTATACGCCATCCCGCGTCGTGCAGTCAACACGGCTCCCTTGACGGGCCGGCGCCGGCCGGGCTATAAGGACCGCCTGTGTCCGCAGACGGTTATGCCCACCCCGCGAGGAGCCGCCATGGCACTGACCGTAGAATGGCGACACCGCATTGACCGCTGGCGCGAGGCCCTTAAGAGCCTCATCTACCGCCCACTGGGCGAGGGGGCGTTGGTCGGCTTCGTGACCGGCGATCAGCTCGCCCCCGAGCAGGCCATGAACGGCCCTTTCGAGCCCATGCCCGAGGGCACCCGGTGGGGCGGGAAGTGGGAGTACGGCTGGTTCCGCGCCGCCGTCCAGGTGCCGCAGGAGGCGGCCGGGCGGTGCCTGGAGGCCGACCTGAAACCGGGCGGGGAGATGCTGGCCTGGGTGGACGGGCGCATCGTCGGCGGACCGCCTGTCACGCTGACCGAGTCGGCCGAGCCGGCCGCCGCGCACGAGATGCTCATCGAGACCTACGCCGGCCACGGGCCCACGCCCGTGACGACCGGCCCCGTGGTGCCCGGGCGGGTGACCGTGCCGGAGCCGCCGGCCGCGCAGCAGACTGTCGGGCGCTCGACGTTCGGCGTGTTCGAGTCGGATGTGTTCGCGGCGTGGATGGACCTTGAGACGCTGTTCCACCTGCGGGAGGGCCTGGACGAGGACACGCTGCGGGTCTCGGAGATTGACGAGGCGCTGCGGGAGTTTACGCTTGTGGTTGACCTGGAGCTGCCGCGGGAGCAGATGCTGAAGACGCTCCGGGCGGGGCGGAAGCGGCTGCGCCCGCTGCTGGAGTGCACCAACGGCTCGACGGCGCCGCTGATGTTCGCCTTTGGCCACGGGCACCTGGACGTGGCGTGGCTCTGGCCGCTGGACCATACCACGCGGAAGGCCGCCAGGACGCTGGCCAACCAGATCCGCCTGGCGGAGCGCTACCCGGAGCACAGGTTCGTGCACAGCCAGCCGGAGCTGTTTCGGCGGGTCAAGGAGCACTACCCCGCCCTCTACGCCGAGGTGAAGGAAGCCGTCCGCGCCGGACACATTGTCCCCGAGGGCAGCACGTGGGTGGAGATGGACACGAACATCACGGGGGGCGAGAGCCTGATCCGCCAGTTCCTGCTCGGCAGGCGGTTCTACCGGGAGGAGTTCGGCCGGGAGACGGAGGTGCTCTGGCTGCCGGACGTGTTCGGCTACTCGGGGGCCATGCCGCAGATCATGCGCGGCTGCAGGGTGAAGTACTTCAGCACGGCCAAGATCTTCTGGACCTACAAGGGCGCCGACCCCTTCCCGCACAACACGTTCACCTGGGAGGGGATTGACGGCTCGAAGGTGCTGGTGCACCTGTGCAACGATTACAACTCACAGATGCGCCCCTCGGATGTCATCCGCCGCTGGCGCGAGCGGCGGCAGAAGGACGGCATCTCGACCCGCATGATGCCCTTCGGCTGGGGAGACGGCGGGGGAGGGCCCACCCGGGAGCACCTGGAATACGCGCGCCGCGAGGGCGACCTGGAGGGCGTTCCCCGGGTGCGCATGGCTGAGCCGATCGAGTACTTCCGGGACCTGGAGCA
>CAYFVS010000370.1:0-3831 GCA_964346565.1 uncultured candidatus Brocadiaceae bacterium
ACCAGCTTGGTACCTACAGGGCGATCTCCTGGATCGGGCTGGCGGCGCCGGCTGGTGGGGGAGACTGGTCAGTCAGTTTCGACTGGACCTATGACCCGCCCGGCGACTGGATGGTTCCCCAGTTCCAGGTGGTCGGCATGACGGACGGTGAGACGCGCAACGCGCCCAGCGGCGTCAACGAACCCACCGGCGACGGCGTGGTGATCTATCAGACAGACCTGCCACAGAACGAGCCGAACTGGGTGGATTCGTCGCGCACGGTGACCATACCCGCAGGTTACGACGTGATCCTGCTGGAATGGTGGACGGATGCGGGCGACGGTGGCGCGTACGGCATTGACAACGTTTCCGTACAGTGATCCTGATGCTCAGGTAGGAGCGAGCGCTCTGTGACAACAGCGGTCCTTGTGCAGCGGGGCGGCCCGACGGGCCGCCTCGCTCACAGATCGCTCGAGGGCATAGCGGGGTATCCTGGCTGTGGGCGTTCCGCGGTGCTTCGCGACAGCGATGACCCCATAGCGAGTGTGGACACACCGGCCGCTCTTGCAGTTGGTTGCCACCAGGAAGTCCGGTTCTTGGGGCGGGCACGACCCACCATCCACATCCCGCCGCAGGGGCACCCCCGCGCCCGGGGGCCGCTTCCTGACCAACGCAAGAACCCGCGGCACGACAGCAACGGCTGGATGGGGCTGCGGGTATGACGGCAGCAACTGTCAAAGGGTTGGTCCACCTTCCAGGGGGATCAGCTCGTCTGTTCTTCCATGGCGTTTGGCAAAGGAGGTAATGGCGCGCGCCGTTCTCGCTGAGGGGGCGGTCCGGCGGGGGTAGTAGGGTTCTGGTGGCTGTTGGGTGCAGATGAACGAGATTGGCTGAGTATTGGGAGCTGACAATGCTAACCGGAAAGAGAATGAGGGTGCTGAGGGGGTTGGTCGTCATGGCGGCGATTGTGTGCGGTCTGGGAGCCAGCGGCTCGACCGCCCTGGCAGCCGATGACAACCTGACTGTCAATGTCGGCACGGTGTTTCAAGGCATCACTTACGACTGGCTGGGTGTGAACTACGTTGCGTTCTGGGACCAGCAGCAGGGGAGCCTGAAGAGCCGGAACGCGATGATGAACGCCGGGGTGGAGGTGATCAGATTCCCCGGCGGTGCGCCCGCCGACTGGTATGACTGGGAGAATCCGTACGGATACAGCAGCACCAACACGCTGGAGCTGTGGGATTACGCCCAGGGCGTTGGCTCGGACGTCAAGTTGATGCTCCAGACCAACGTTACGACGAACCCTATCTACAGCGGTGGGCCGCCGAACGATCCATCGGGCGCTCACGTGGCCGACTGGGTCACCCACTGCAACAACAACGGGGTGGACGTTCCCTACTGGGAGATCGGCAACGAGCAGGACATGGAGCTGACCAGCGACTACCAGTGGTCTCTGTACCGTGACGTCTACATTGACCCGTTCAACGACCAGGCTTCGGCGATCCACGCCCGTGACCCCAGCAAGATAGTGCTGGGCAACGCCGGGACGAACGCGTGGTACTGGTGGGGCCTGCACAGCCTGGACATGTTCATGCAGGACTGCGGCAACGTGACGGGCACCGGCGAGGTGGACGCCGTCTCGCTGCACTGGTATCCGGCGCCACAGTATCCCGGCTGGGACCAGGTCAAGAACAGCGCTCAGAAGTGGCAGGAGAACTACGACTACATCCTGAGCGTGATCCAGGCGAACGACACCCGCGATCTGCCCCTGTTCATGAGCGAGACCAACGCGGCGGTCGGACTGGAAGGCGGCAACATGGCCAAGACGATGGCCTGCGCCATCTCCAACTCCGACATGCTGGGCGCCTACGCCGAGAGCGGCGTGGACGCGGTGCAGATCTTCGGCTGTATCCACTTCGTGGACAACAACTGGGGCTTCATGTACACGCAGGGCGAGTCCCAGCCGCTTGACTCCTGGACCTGCTGGTACTACATCCTTCCCGTCTGGAGCCAGATGGGCCGGACGATAGTCTCCATCAGCGGCGAGACGGATCCCTCCGCCACATTGAGCGCCTATGGCGCCATGAGGACCGACGGCAACGTGCAGGTGCTGATTCAGAACAAGACGTCCAGCTCCCGCTCGGTGCAGGTCGGCTTCAATGGCTTCAACCCGAGCGGCCAGACGGTCAAGATCTACGAGATAAGGCCGGCTGCTGCCGGCGACGTGTGGGACTTCGAGTGTTACTACAATGGTATATACTGGCCCGACCCAACCACCACGAGCCCGCTGCCTTCACCGGCGATCGACACGTGCGGCGGAACGAGCTACACCCGCACCGTGCCGGCGTATTCGGTGACGATGCTGGACTTCGGCGGCATCACGGAGCCCGGCCCCCCGGTGGCGAACGACGACTCCTACAGCACCGACCAGAACGTGACGCTGAACGTGTCGGCGCCGGGCGTGCTTGCCAACGACAGCGACCCGGACGGGGACCCGATCACGGCGATCCAGCTCAGTGACGTCTCGAACGGTTCGTTGACGTTCAGCTCCGACGGATCGTTCACGTACGCGCCGAACACGGGCTACGCGGGCCCGGATAGCTTCACCTATAAGGCCAACGACGGCGACGAGGGTGACAGCAACGTTGCCACGGTGAGCATAACGGTGAACGCGCCCGACGCTGTGATCGTGCAAACGACCTCTGCGCCGACGATTGACGGCTCGGTGGACTCCGTCTGGTCCGACGCGAACTCCTACTCGATCGCGAACGTGATCCAGGGGACCGTTTCCGGCGACAGTGACCTGTCCGGCACGTGGCGTGCCCTGTGGGATGCCACCAACCTCTACTACCTGATCCAGGTCACGGACGACGCCCAGCGCAACGACTCGACCAACGTCTGGCAAGATGACGGTATCGAGATCTACGTGGACGCCGACAACAGCAAGGGCCCGTCCTACGACGGGGTTGACGACTACCAGCTGGTCGTCCGCTGGAACGACGGCACGCTCCACGTGGGGACGGAATCTGCGACGGACACGACGGGCATGAGCCAGGCTCAGGCCGATACGGCCGACGGTTACAATGTCGAGGTGTTGATACCATGGTCAACCCTGGGCGTGACGCCTGCGGTGGACTACCTGATCGGCACCGACGCGCACGTCAACGACGACGACAACGGCGGCGACCGCGAGGCCAAGAAGGCCTGGTATGCGACGGAGGACCAGTCGTGGCAGTATCCGTACCTGTTCGCAACGGCCCAGTTGGGCGGCGGCGGCGACGCCACGCCCCCGGCCGACCCGACGGGCCTCACGGCCACGGCGGGCGACGGTCAGGTGGACCTGGACTGGGATGACAATACCGAGGGCGACCTGGACCACTACGACGTCTATCGCTCGACGACAAGCGGTTCGGGCTATAGCTCCATCGCCACCGTCTACGGCGGCAGCGACTACACCGACACGGGCGTGACCAACGGCACCACCTACTACTACGTGGTGACCGCCGTTGACACCTCGGCCAACGAGTCGGGTTACTCCAGCGAGGCAAGCGCTACGCCGACCGACACCGCGCCGGCGGCGCCGACGGGGCTGACGGCCACGGCGGCGAGCGATACCCAGATTGACCTCGACTGGGATGACAACACCGAGGGCGACCTGGACAGCTACAACGTGTATCGGGACACCGTCCAAATCGCCACGGGCGTCGCCGCCAGCAGCTACAGCGACACGGGCCTTTCGCCCGAGACGCAGTACTGCTACACGGTGACGGCGGTGGACACGAGCGCCAACGAGAGCGCCGAGTCCGCCCAGGACTGTGCGACCACCCAGACCGAGCCCGATACCACCCCGCC
>CAYFVS010000371.1:0-7705 GCA_964346565.1 uncultured candidatus Brocadiaceae bacterium
TGAACTTGCGGTGGTAGTTCGCACCCCCCTCAGTGCACATCAGCCGGCCGGTCAGCCGCTCGCCGGCGACCTCCTCCGGAACGTCGAAGTAGATGACGCCGTCCAGCCGCTGACCCCGCTCCATGAGCATCCGCTCCAGATCCAGCGCCTGTTGAAGGGTCCGTGGGTAACCGTCCAGGATGTAACTCTCTTCCTGCTCCACGACCATCTGCTCGACGACCCGCGAGGTCAACTCGTCCGGCACCAGAGCGCCGCTGTCCAGGTACTGCTGCACGGTCCGGCCCAGTCGCGTTCCTGCGGCGATCGCCTGGCGGAACGTATCTCCGGTGGAGGCGTGGTGCACGTCGAGTGCCTCGGCCATGCGGTCGGCCTGGGTGCCCTTGCCCGCTCCCGGCGGTCCCAGGAAGACGACCTTCACGTCTGCAGCCCTCGCTTTCCTCGGTCACGGTGTCATCGTCGTCGGCTGCGGCGCCGGCCGCCTGTGCCGGCGGCGAACCCGCTGTATCGCCGCATCTCCAGGTGGTCGCTGATGCGCCGCACGACATCGAGCGTCACGCCCACCACAATCAAGATGCTGGTCCCGCCCATCAGGCCGGCCACGCCCCAGCCGACGCCCAGACCGGCCATGACAGCGACGGGCATCAGTGCGATGACCAACAGGAAAAACGCCCCGGCGAGCGTCACCCGGTTCATGATATCCTCCAGGTAGCTCGCCGTGCGTCGGCCCGGCCGGATGCCGGGGATGAAGCTGCCGTAGCTCTGGAGGTTCTCCGCCATCTCCCGGGGGTTGAACACCACGGCCGTCCAGAAGTAGCAGAAAAAGAAGATCATCATCCCGTAGACGAGCACGTAGGTCAGCGGGACCTGGCCGCGGCCCGGGCTCAACGCCTCCGCCATGCCGGTGAAGATTGAGTACCACAGACTACCCGTCTCAAACTGCCCTTGGGCCCACAGGGCGATGGTCTGCGGGAACTGGAGCAGCACGGATGCGAAGATGATCGGCAGCACCCCCGCCGTGTTGACCCGCAGGGGCAGGTAGTGCTTCTGCCCGCCGTATATCTTCGGTCCCCGAACGTGTTTCTGCTGCTGGACCGGTATGCGCCGCTCACCGCGCGTCACGTAGACGATGGCCACCACGATGGCCACGAACAGCGCCAGCAGGAGGACCACCTTCAGAATGGCGTTCTGGGGGCTGTCGGCGCTCTGTATGCGCGACCGCATGTCGTATACGGCACTGGGCAGCCGCGCCAGGATGTTCACTGTGATTATCAGCGAGATCCCGTTGCCTATCCCGTGCTGGTCTATCTGCTCCCCGATCCACATCAGGAACAGGGTGCCGGCGGTCAGCAGCAGCGCACCTACGAACAGGAACTTCACGGTGCCCAGCCAGCTCGCCGTCACTTCAGCGGCCACCATTCCTCCGCCCCCCACCCCGATCAGGGCGCGCAGCAGCATAGCGCCCTGCAGCAGGCAGACCAGCACGGTGACGTAGCGGGTGTACTGGTTTATCTTCCTTTGCCCCGCGGCGCCCTCTTTGCGCAACTCCTGAAGCGTGGGGATGACGTTGGCCAGGAGAGTGAAGATGATCGAGGAGGTGATGTAGGGCATGATGCCCAGCCCGAAGATGCCCGCCCGGGCCAGCGCGCCCCCGGTGAACAGGTTCAGCAGGCCGAGCACCCCGCCGAAGCGCTCGAACAGGTCCTGCAGCACGTCAACGTTCACCCCGGGCAGGGGCACGTAGACCCCGACCCGGCACAGGGCCAGCAGCCCCAGGGTGATGAGCATCTTCCGGCGCAGGTCGCGGATGCGCCAGGCGTTGCCCATTTCCTCCAGCAGCGTCATCTACTCCTCCCCCGGAAGCTCGGGGATCTCCGGCGCCCGCGCAGTGCGCATCTTGTTGCGCGTCGGCGGAGCCGGACCGGGGATGACTTCGACCGTCCCACCGGCGTCCTCGATCTTCCTCACCGCACTCTTGCTGAACGCGTCGGCCCGGACCATCAGGGACCGGTTCAACTCACCGTCGCCCAGCACCTTCACGCCCCGGCCCGCGAGTTGCTTGACCAGGCCCGCGTCGCGCAGGAGCTCCGGTGTGACCGTAGTGTCGTCCGCGAACCGGTTGAGCTGGCCGACGTTGACCACGACGTAGCCGGTGCGGAAAGGTGCATTGGAGAAGCCGACCTTGGGCATGCGACGCCACAACGGCATGACGCCGCCGGTCATCCCGTGCGAGCTCCAGCCGCTGCGCGACTTGGCGCCCTTGTGTCCTCGGCCAGCCGTCTTGCCGCTGCCGCTTCCCCGGCCGCGACCAACGCGCTTGCGCCGTTCACGGGGGCGCTTCCTCTGTTTTGCCTTGCCTATGTCCATGCTGTCGGCATCCTCAGGATATGCAGTGCCGTGGAGCGTGCCGGGCTACTCGGCCTCGGCTTCGGCCTCCTGCGCCTGTTCCGCCTGTTGTTGGGCCTGGGGGTGATGCAACTGCACGGGGACTCCGCGCAGTTCGCTGATCCGTTCGGCGGAGCGCAGCTTGCGCAGGGCGTTCATCGTCGCTTTGGCAACGTTGACCGAGTTGGTACTGCCGTAGACCTTGGTCAGGATGTTCCTGACGCCAAGCACCTCGAGGATGGCGCGGACCGTGGCCCCGGCTTTCACGCCCGTTCCCGCGCTGGCAGGCATCAGCTTGACTCGCGTGGAGTCCTGCCGGCCGACCACTTCGTGGCCCACCGTGTCGCCCACCAGATGCACCCGCTCCATCTCGGCTCGGGCCTCCTTGCTGGCCTTCTCAATGGCCATCGGCACGCCCTTCGCCTTGCCATAACCCAGGCCGACGCGGCCCTCACCGTCTCCAACGGCGACCAGCGCGGCAACGCTAAGCGTGCGCCCGCCCTTGGTGACCTTGTTGGGCCACCGCAGGTCAATCACCTGCTCAAGCAATCCCGAATCGCGATCTACCCTCGCCATGCGACCTCCCGGCCGTTGTCTGCCTGCCGGCGCGTCAGAATCCCTCCGCGCCGGCCTGCTCGAACTGTTTCCGCGCTCCTTCCGCCAGCGCCTTCACCCGTCCGTGGTAGCGGTACCCGCCCCGGTCGAAGACAACCGCCTCGATGCCCTTCTCCAGACACTTCTTGCCGATCAGCTCGCCCACCCGCCCGGCGGCTTCCGTCGGCGTGGCCTCGGCCACCTCCTGCCGCAACTCAGGGCTCAGCGTGGAGGCGGCGGCCAGCGTGTGCTGACTCCAATCGTCAATGACCTGTGCGTAGATGTGCTTGCTGCAGCGGTTGACACACAGACGGGGCCTGTCCGGCGTGCCCTCGACCTTGCTGCGCACGCGCCGATGACGCTTCTCGCGGAGCTTCCTTCTGCGCTTGCTTCTTTCCATGTGCTTCCGTCCCTACTGCAGGCCGGTGAAGGCTTTGCCTTCTTTGCGCCGCACGTATTCGCCGACGTAGCGGATCCCCTTGCCCTTGTAGGGTTCCGGCGGACGGACGGCGCGAACAGTGGCGGCAAACTGACCCACCTGCCCTTTGTCCATCCCCCGGACGGTGAACCTGGCGGGGTTGTCCTGCTGGGCGCTCTTCTGCTCGATCTCAACCGACATGTTCTCGGGCAGCTCGAAAGCCACCTCGTGGCAGTAGCCCACCTGGAGCACGAGCGTGTTGCCGCGCAGGTCCACGCTATAGCCCATGCCGTAGATCTCCAACTGCTTGGCGAACCCGCGCGAGACGCCCTGCACTTTGTTGGCCAGCAGCGAGCGGTGCAGCCCGTGCAGGGACCTTGCCCGGCGGCCCTCGTGCCTGCGGCGCACGTGCAGCAAGCGGGCCTCGTCCTCGTACTCCACCTCCAGGTCATCCGGCACGTCGTGCTCCAGCTTGCCCAGGGTGCCGTTCACGGTAACGTGCTCGTCCCGCACGGCGACCTCGACGCCCTCGGGCACGGCTATGGGTTGTTTCCCGATGCGCGACATCTGTCTGTCTCACCTCATGTGCTCAGAATACCGAGCAGAGCACCTCGCCGCCGACGTGCTCGCGGCGACACTCCCGATCGCTCAAGACGCCGCGATTCGTCGAGACCACGTAGATCCCCAGCCCGTTGTGGACGTATCCCAGGTCCTGGACCGAACGGTAGATGCGGCGGCCAGGCTTGGAGACCCGCTCCATGCGGTGGACGACGTCCTCGCCGAGCGGTCCATACTTCAGGTACACCTTCAGCAGCTTGTGCGGCGGCTCGCCGGCGACGCTGTAATCCTCGATGTACCCCTCATCGCGCAGCACGCGCGCCACCTGTTCCTTCACGTTCGAGTGCGGCACTGCCGCGTCGTCGTGGCGCACCGCGAGCGCGTTGCGGATGCGCGTGAGCATATCGGCGATGGGATCGGTCATCATTTCTGGTTTGCCTCTGCAATGTACACCGGCTGTCGGCTGCTTCGGCCGGCGTGTCTCGGGCCTACCAGCTCGCCTTGGTCACGCCGGGGATCTTGCCTTCGCTGGCCAGCTTGCGGAAGCAGATCCGGCAGATGCGGAACTTGCGCATGTAGCCCCGGGACCGGCCGCACAGCTTGCACCGGTTGTTCTTGCGCGTGCCGTATTTCGGCTTGCGCCTTGACTTCTCTACGAGGGCCTTCCGAGCCATACTCGGATGCTCACCTCCTCACCGTTCTGTTGCTCAGCCTTCTCTGCCCGCGTCCCGCTTTGCCCGAGCCCTCCGTCCCGCCGGAGATGGCTCGGCCAGACGCCGCATCCACCCGCTCGGAGGGCATAGCACCCGCACGAACGGGCTTTCCGACGCCCTGCTAACGCCGGAAGGGCATGCCGAGCATGCTCAGCAGCTCGTACCCTTCCTGGTCCGTGTCGGCGGTGGTCACCATCGTAACGTCCATGCCGAAAACGTGGCTCAGCGAGTCGAGGTCCAGCTCTGGGAACACGGCCGCCTCATCTATGCCCAGGCTGTAGTTGCCGGTGCCGTCGAAGGAGTTGGGAGACAGGCCGCGGAAGTCGCGCACACGGGGCAGCACCACGCTGATGAGCCGGTCCAGGAACTCATACATCCGGTCCCTGCGCAAGGTCACCTTGCACCCGATGGCATTGCCCTGGCGCAGGTGGAATCCGGCCACGCTGCGCCGGGCGCGGGTGACCACGGGTTGCTGGCCGCTCACCGTCCGCAGGGTCTCCATGGCGTCCTGGAGCGCACTGCCGTCCTCCAGCGCTTCCCCGACGCCCATGTTCAGCACTATCTTCTCCAGCGCGGGCACGGCCATCTGGTTCTCCCAACCGAAGCGCTCCATCAGCTCGGAGACCACTTCCTCCCGGTAGTAGCTCCTCAACCGGGGCTCGGGAGCTTGCTCGACGGCTGTCTCGTCCGTATCGCTCATCGCTCGCTATGGTCCGTCAGGTGCTATCCGACTCTGGGTATCTCGGCGCCGCACTTCACGCAGACGCGTATCTTGTTGCCGTCCTCGTCCCGTTGCACGCGGGTGCGTACCGGGCGATCGTATTGCTCACAGTCGCGATTGGGGCAGATGAGCATGACATTGGAGGCGTCAATGGCTGCTTCGAGCTGCATGCGTCCACCACTGGGGTTCTGGCGGGTGGGACGCATGTGCTTCCATACCATGTTGATCCCCTCCACCACGACGCGCCCTTCCTGGGGCATGGCCCTGAGGATACGTCCGCGGGCGCCTCGTGCGTTGCCGGCGATCACCTCCACGGTGTCGCCCCGGCGCACGTGCAGTTTTCTCCTTCTGTTGCTCATCCGGCCTCAGACCACCTCCGCGGCCAAGCTGATTATGCGCATGAAGTTCCTCTGCCGAAGCTCCCGGGCGACCGCGCCGAAGATACGGGTCCCGCGCGGGTTCCCGTCCGGCAACAGGATGACCAGCGCGTTCCGGTCGAACCGCACGTAGCTGCCATCCTGGCGCCGAACGGGGGCCTTGGTGCGCACGATCACCCCGCGCACGACCTCGCCGCGTTTCACGTCGCTTCCCGGGACGGCCCGTACGACACTGCCCACGACCAGGTCGCCTATGCTGCCGTAGGTGTGCCGACTGCCGCCTAGCACTTTGATACACCGCACGGCCCGGGCCCCGGTGTTGTCGGCCACGTCCAGGACTGTCTGCTCTTGTATCATCGGGGGCCTTTCGGTCGGTCCGGTCCGCTACGAGGTCGTCTCCGCTTCGCCGCCTCCGAGTGCGGAGGGCTCGACCCGGAATCCCGGCGCGCGCCTGAGGATGCGCACCAGCCGCCAGCGCTTCCGCCTCGACAGCGGCCGCGTGCTCTCGACCTCCACCAGGTCCCCTTCGCGGGCATCGTTGTGCGGATCGTGGGCCATCAGGGTGGAGTTGCGCCGGATGTACTTCTTGTACAGGGGGTGCTGCACCAGCCGTTCGACGGTGACCGTCACGGTCTTGTCCATCTTGTCGCTCTTGACGATCCCCTGGAGGCGCTTCCTCTGCGATGTGCCTTCCGTGGTCATTTCGCTGCGCTATCTCCGTTGTGCAAACAGTCGTGGCGGCTTTCATTCGCCGCCTTCGGCGGCCAGCTCCATCTCGCGCAGAACGGTCTTGTAGCGGGCTATGTCCCTGCGCAAGCGCCCGCGCCGGCTGGTGTCCGGGTTCTCCTCCGCCTGCCACTGGAAATCCAGCTCAAACAGCTCCCGCTGAAGCTCCCCGAGTTCCCGACGCAGGTCCTGCGGGTCCCTGCCTCGCAGTTCGGCCGCTCTCATGCGCGGGCCCTCCGGCGTGCCAGCCTGCACTTTATGGGCATCTTCTGCGCCACCCGGCTGAAGGCGGAAACGGCCCGTTCCTCGGGCACGCCGCTCAGCTCGAACAGGATGGTGCCGGCCCTCACCTCGGCCACCCAGTGGGAGACTTCGCCCTTGCCCTTGCCCATGCGGGTCTCAGTCGGGGTGGCGGTCATGCTCTTGTGGGGGAAGATGCGTATGATCAGCTTGCCCTCGCGCTTCAGGTGGTGCATGACGGCCAGGCGCCCGGCCTCTATCTGCTGGGCGCTGATCTGCCCCGCCTCCAGGGCCTGCAGGCCGAACTCGCCGAAGGACACGCGATTGCCTCGGCTGGCCTTGCCCCGGGTCTTGCCGCGCTGGAACTTGCGGTGCTTGACCCGCTTAGGCATTAAAGGCATCTTGCGGCTCCTCTTCCTCTTCCTTGGTGCGGTCTATCTTGTGGCCGGGTGGCAGCAGGCCGTGGTTCACCCACACCTTCACGCCAATGTGGCCGTACTTGGTCCTGGCCTCTGTGAATCCGTAGTCAATCTTCGCCCGCAGGGTCTGCAGCGGGAACTGGCCCTCGATGACCTTCTCGCGTCGCGACATATCCGACCCGCCAAGGCGGCCCGCCACCTGGATCTTCACTCCATCGGCGCCGTGGTTCATAGTCATCTCGGCTGCGCGCCGCATCGCCCGCCGGAACGACGTGCGCCTCTCGATCTGCTGAGCCACATCCTCGGCCACCAGTTGGGCGTCGAGCTGCGGCTGGCGCACTTCCGCCACACTGATCTCGACCGGTCTGCTCGCCAGATCGTCCAGCGCGTTCTTCAGCCGCTCCACTTCCACGCCGCGGCGGCCGATCACCAGCCCCGGACGCGCGCAGTGCACGATCACGTGCACCCGGTCGCGCGTGCGCTCGATCTCGATGCGCGATATGCCGGCGTAGTAGTACTGGCTCTTCGTGTAGGTGCGGATTCTCTGGTCCTCGACC